>NZ_JBFRLK010000088.1:0-44536 GCF_041469805.1 Vibrio sp. 10N.286.48.C11
CTCTTTCTACCATAGCGAGGTTTATTCACTCGCTGAGAGCTTCAACGAGCACACTGTTTTCTAGCGCAGCGTCAAAGTTCTTGTATCGCTCACACCATGCCTGATACTTTCCTGCCAAATCTTGGGTAGCGCGAGTCAGCGCTTTGTCTCTTGTGATCAAAATAACGCGAGCTCCCTTTTCTTTGCTAGTGAGTTCAGTCGCAAGGCGAGCAATCATCACGAAGTCTGCGCTGTTGTTGTAAATTTCTACAACCTCCCCGTGCCTTTGTCCCCCTGCGTTAGTTGGTAACTTATAGATGTCGTTCGAAACAGCAATGACAGTTACCCAGCTTTTCGATAGAAGTGCTGATAAGTCGAGGTTCAAACGCGTGTTATCGCAGTCTAGTAGCAGTATTAGATTACTCATCTGCATATTCAAAATCCTCCTTCGACAATGCTAGCAACACTGAAGTCTCATCATCGTCATCGCCCAAATCACCCTGTACGAACCTCATCGCTATAGCATTAAGTATCGCTTCCTTGCTTATTTTAAGGCTTATAGACTTTGCATTAAGTAAATAATCAAAAGTGTTCATGTTAAGCTCCTTAAATGCTGTACACTCATACAGTATAGTCGTATTTTTCAGAGGCGATGCTATGACTGCGATTAGATATCGTCACAACTATCGGTTGGTGACTTTGAACGAAGCAGGGGTAGTTGGCAAACTTTCAGTTGTTGGTGACACTATCCCCGCCCTTTTGAAATCTGGAAAGCTTCACTTTGCGAAATTCGCAGGCTCAATAGACGCAAAGATGAGCGGAGATATGCAAAAGGTGAAGCTGATAAATATTGAGGGATGGTCGGCTTCAGATGGTGTGGACGGAAGTTGGTTCGAAATCCGCAAAGGTCACTATGTGGCTGGAGTGTACTTCAATAGTTGCTACTACATTGTGCTAGAAGACAACGCGCCAGTGACGTTTGAGCTGTGATTTATTTTACTAACTAAGGTTTAGTGACTAAGGTTTAGTGACTAAGGTTTAGTGGTGTGCTAAGAGACAATGGTGAGAGCTGTTGCTTCAATTGCACATCAAACCTTCAGAGTTTTAAGCATTGATCAGATTGGAAAGATACACATTTCTTCTGCTTGCTTTGGTCTCTGAAACTATGGCATCAGCAAAGGATTTCTTGCAACCTATGAAGGTCATTTTGTCTGTCGCTCTTGTGATAGCCGTATAGATCCACGACTTATCCATTAGTCTGTTGGTAAAAATAGGGGCGACTACCGTTGAAAATTGACTACCTTGAGCTTTGTGTAGAGTGATTGCATACGATAACTCAATAGTATCAAGCAGATCGTAATTCACCTCTACGATGCGACCAGTATCAATCTCTACTCTTGCAAGAATCTTGTTGTCTGTATTGTCCCGTAGTCCAACCACAGTTCCAAGAGTGCCGTTTTGTATATCTTCACGATAGTTGTTCTTTGTGAAAATAATTGGATCACCCAGCCTAATCCCAACATCCTCACACTCTCCTTGAGGGTTGACCAGAAGTAGCTTTTTGCCATAGGGGTTTGCTACCGCCTGACAAAGCTCATTTACCTCTTTTGCTATCTTGCGAGTAGGAGAGATTATCTGTACCTCTCCATCAAGCTCCATGTATAAGTCAACCATCTCACTGACAATATTCTTTTTCAATGAGGTGATAAATTGAACATTTTTGTAGGTAAGCTCTTTGGGTACAACCCCTTGGCGGATCTCGTTTGAATAAACAGGAATACCTGTCTCTTCCGATTGTCTTCTCACTATGTCTAAGTGAACTCTAGGAACGCTACCTGAACTGATTAATTCACTAAGAACCAAGCCTGCTCCGATAGGAGGCAATTGCTCATCATCACCTGTGAAAATAATCCTAGCGTGCTTGGGAAGCTTCATTATCAGCTTGTAAAGGGAAGGGATATCGACCATTGAAGCTTCATCAATAACCAGCAAGATGGAACTGTATTCACATACATCTTCGTCTTTAAGCATCAGGAATCGTTGAATAGTTTGTGTTTCAATGAGTATTGATTCTTGTAGTCGTTTAGCAGCTCTTCCACTCAAAGCCACACCAAAGACTTTAAAGCCTAATTGAGTGTATGAGTCGACAATGGCCCTCATAACTGTTGTCTTGCCTGTACCCGCACCGCCTGTCAGCGTAAAAACGTGATGCTCAAGACTTCGGATTATCGCCTCTCCCTGCTTTTCAGTTAGCGGGAATTCAAATTGAGCCACAGACTTACTGTAAGCCTCATCTGCACCAACACACCAACCGTTTTTTAAACTCAAGAGATGCTGGATGCGCTTCGCAATCACCCCCTCCATAATGTACAAACCTGTAGAGTGAATTAGCCCAGAATCCTCGTTGTAGTAGACAGATAGCGAACTATGCGCATTTACAATAGACTCTTCTGCTAGATACTCATCCCCATCAGCACCATCTACCACTAGGTTCCACAGATCATCAATAGGGCAAACCGTATGTCCATCCTTGCAATATTGTTGCATGGCAGATTCGACAAGCGCATTCATTCTTCGAGGATCATAGGGGTCAACAGCAAACTTATTAACAGCTAACGTGTCTACGTCTTTGAACGAGCAGCCAAAGTGTTGAAGGATATAGGGATTTTTCTTAATTTCCTGTACGGATTCTGCTTTGTGAAACTTAAATAATTTCTGCTGAACAACAGGTGGGATACCCATATCAGCAAAGAAAACAGCATGTTGGAGGTTTTCATATTTGCGGAATCCCTCAACTAGTTTTTGCGCTGTCACTGCGGTGAACTTGGATGCTAGCTCCTCCATTTCGCCTCGCGCCAACAGCTCAAATACTCTCAACCCAAAAGTCTCAAAAATCTTTCTAGCTTTGACTTCACCAATCCCCTCGAAGTCTGGCTCCTTTGCTACAAATTGAATAAACTCTTCCGCTGTCTCAGGTAAAATCATTTTTCCGATGGGATCGGCAAAAGCATATTGGGTCGACTCAAATCCATTATGCTCTGTGATCTTAATGTCTGGGCTACCCAATAGTTCCCAGATTTGTCCCACTCTAGGCTCTGCATTGATATGTGACTCAGAAATCTCAACGGTAGCGTAAGACTTTGCTGATACGCGATTTACGTGGTCTTCTCTACGGACAAACATAGCGTTGAATCGATAAAGCCCTCGTCGCAAGCCGTACGTCGTGGTGACTCGGATGTAATAACGTAAAACAGTGGAAGCAGTCATAAAATATTCCCCAAAGCACTGACAACTTCTTCGAGTTCCGAGTAGCGCGAAAGCTTAGCTTTTAGCTCTAGAACCTCAGCTCTCAACTTATTGTTTTCCCGCTCAAGTATTCTTACTTTGCTGGCGTTCATATCTCTCATAGGAGGGGCTTTGTCGGAAGCTTGGCTGGTCGATTGCTTAGACACTTTAGGTAGAATGTCACATTCTCTCAGGTAGGTTTCCAGATCCTCTAAGGCTTCTGCCAATGCTGGATTTTGGTTAAACGCAGACTTGCCAATCCCTGTTTGCTTTGCAAGCTCAGTTCGATGCAGCTTTCCTCGGTAAACCATATTTTTGTAATCATCGTCAGACTTGGTTGCCTTCCAAGCTTCAAACTTATTCAGGTTTTCCTGAGCCACCTGTTGTCCATTTGCCATATAAGCCCCTTAGAGTTCCTTTAACACGCGATAAACAGTCTGTCTTGACACTTCACACTCACTCGCAATCTGTGCTTTAGGAGTGCCTTGAGAAGCTTTTTGACGTATCACTTTAATTACTTCATCGGATAAAGGAGGGCGCCCAACGTGCTTTCCTGCTGCCTTGGCTGCCATCATCCCTTCTCGTTGGCGGATATTGATTAGTTTTCTTTCGAACTCAGCAAACGCACCTAGCATCTGCATTGTCAATTGAGCAAACGGGTCTTCTTTACTTGAAAACTCCAAAGATTCACTCACGAAAATCACAGAAGCACCCTTCGCATTAACTTTATCTATAATGCTTTGTAAATCGAGTAGGTTGCGAGCTAAGCGGTCGATGGAATGCACATACAGTTCATCACCTTGCCGTAGGTAATCAATGCAGTCGTTGAGGATAGGGCGGTTTCGTGTCGATTTGGCTGACATCGATTCTACAAATGTTTTATCAAGTGGCAAGCCAGCAAGTTGTCTATCTACATTTTGCTCAGAACTTGAGACTCTAACGTAACCTACTTTCTGTGTTGTCATTCCCTGACTACCTGTTCGGATATGCAGTAACTTTAACGATAGACCTTTTGTTACTTGGTGTCAATAAAATGATTTAGACCTTTTATTACATGAAAAAACAGCACCCGCAGGGGTGCTGTTGTCGTGTAACAAAAGTATAGGTTTATTTACTTACACCACCTTTAACGCTCTGCATGGTCTTTTGAAACACATCCATGACGCTTGGGTTCGTCTTGGCAATGCTGGATAACTTTTGAATGAAAGCCTGAAGCTTACCAATCTCTGACTGTGCTACCGCAAGTTGCGCCTCCAGTTGTATCACCTTTTGTGCTAAATCCACGTCTTGTTGCAAGTAAGCAATTAATTCCTTGTTTTCAGACGAAACAGGCTTGCCCCTTAATACTTGCTTTTTCTGCTTGTACTCGTGCTTGATATTGGCGTACTTGTCGAGCGTTTGTCTCGTTGTAGCGATACCTAAGCTGGATTCTATTTTTGTGACTAGTAAATCCCACGTTAGTTTACCCTCCCAGCTTCGGATGAGGGCTTGAATGGAGATTTGCTGTTCAGTTTCTAGTGATTTAATTGCCATATTTATTGCCCTAGAGTGAGCCCAAGAAACCCAAGAATTTATCTGTGGCTTCATCTCTTTTATTGTCGTTTTTTGCCTCAATAGCAGCTTGCAGGGCTTGCTCGGCATCAGGTAGCGCTAACTCTGTATCTTCCACTGTTTGGGTCTCTAAATTGGTGATTCTTATGCTGTTTGAACCAGCTAGCAATCGCACCATACGACCTTCTTCTATCGCCTCATCGGACAGCACTTCAATGAGTTTTTTTAGCATACAAGTATTGCGATAATGGGTTCTGTACCACTTGTGCTGCGCTTCACTTGTTTCAAAGTTGATAGACGCCTGAACCCTCTCCAAGTTATGCGTTTGCACTTTCAAATCCTTCTGGAGTAAGTCGATTGCCTCACTATCATGGGTCACATGGCAAGAAGATGAGCATAACGCACATTGCGTTTCAAACTCCGACATATAAGTGCAGGGTGAGAGGGCGAGGTTTTGATCGCAAAACCCTGCCTCATGAACAAAAGTCGGTGTTTCATTGTCGATAGCCTTATTAAATTGATCCATGGTCGCAATACGAAGCTTTAGCTTATTTTCGACATCGCTTTCTAGTTCATTAGAGTAAGAGATATCCCCAATGACAGAAGCGTTTTGAGCGTCAGTGGTATGGATATAGGTCAGTGTTTGCTCGGCGCTCTTTCGGCCTGACAACATAGAAATAAGGTGGTGAGGCAGTCCTTTTTTCGCCAGAAGATCATTTTGCCAATGACGCAGTTGGTGCGGCTTGAGCAAAAAGCTGGATGAGAAGCCGTGTCGCTCAAAGAGCGTGAGCCTATTTTTAGCGCGTTTTATTAGGTCGTCAGAAAAAAATTGACCTAGCGAATGGATAGGCACTAAAAAGAAGGGGTGTGTCACTAAGCCACCCAATTGCTTTTGTGTGTAGGCAAATAATGCTTTCTCAAAACCGACATGCTTAGTTTGAGGCTTATTGTAACCTTTTAGGTGAGATTGATTCATCTCGATGGTGTGATTCTGAAACTCTGCTACGGTGAGTTCTTCCTTGCCTGCTGTATAGTTATCGTTTTGATGCTGCTTGCTGAACTTACATCCTGTGAGTGCAAAAGCGTAAGGGCATTGACTCTTAAACACCAGAGTGTCGAAGGGTTCAAGCTGTGCAATGGGTTTGATGAATCTTGGTTGATGCGGTTTATATGTTCTATCTATTGCCCCCTTCGTATCAGGCGTGACGCGCACACATTTGTCACTACCATCAAAAAAGCCCAGTAGCAAACCAAGATGTAATAGGTTGGTTGATTTACTCATGGAAGGCTTGAGCAGGGCAATATTCTCATCGCTGGGCGTAAATTCACCGAGCACTTCTTTGAGAGGGCGGTTCGGCTTTTGATAGAATCGAGCCAGCGCTCTTGCAGGCTCTGTAGCGAGAATGGTGTAGTGCAACGCTCTGTCTAAGCTATCGACCATTTCGGCATTAATGTGGTTTGCGTAATCCTTGTACCCCTTCGAGCCTCGCCAGTTAAGGTAATGCACCGTTTTTTTCTTGCCATTGACAACTTGTGTATGACGCTTTATGCGTTGCACTGTTAAAAGCACTTGCTCTGCGCCAATTCGATTGGGTGCAGCCATGCCAAGTGCTGCCATTGTGCAACTAAAGCTGTCTCGTTGCTCTTGCGTCGGTAATAAAAGGGGTTGCCAAGCATCAACATCTTCCTTGTCACCATCCTGATAGGCTGGAATAACATCATAGAAGATAGCCCCGAGCGCCAGTAGTGCGTTTTCGGAGGGGAGCTTGTTTTGTTCTGCTTGCAACGCATCATCGCCACTTTTACTGCGAGTTGATTCAACTGTAGTATTTATGTAGGGCTGACAGCTTTTTGCGAGCATTTTATGTTGATGCAGCCAGTTGATAAATGATGGTAAGAGAAGGTTGTTTGTCATCAGGTTGATGGCAGATTGAATCCTTTCAAGGGTGGCGGTCGCGACATTCTCATTTAGGTGACTAAGGAAGATTCTTGCGGCTGTGATTTTATTTTGTTTACTGCTTATAGATATTTTTTCTTTTAATATATCAAGGACATAGGTAAATATTAACTCATGTACCTCAGGTGCTAATCGATCCTCGCCCGTGAAACGCGTACCCATTCTTGGCTGCTTTCTATTTAGATTACAAAAGTAAATATTCTGGGTTCTGTTGTCACTGTCGGTAAATGTGACAGCAATATCTTCCCAAGATGCCTGCTCACCTTGAGCGTTGGTAAATCCAATCAGAGGCTGTGCTTTCTTTTTGGCGACATAAGCGCGTTGATTATCAATGTAGCGGTTAATCTGACTCATTTTTGCGCCCCCACTTTCATGGTTTGTCGTTCTTCGCACAGCATCATTGTCACTCTGATATAAAGAATAATGGTTTGCAGTCGTTTAACCGTGGCGGGGTGGCCTGATTGACTATTAATCGCCAGTTTACGCTCTGCCTTATCTAAATATTGCTGATGGTTTGCGGTTTCCAAAGGTCGAAAGTTATCACAGGGATAGCACCCCATTGGGGCGGCTCCCTTTGATTGACAGCTTGAGCAGTTGGCTGGGTTAAGTTTGTGCCCCATCTCTTCATCGAACGGGCTTCTCACCTTAAAGTCAGGGTGTTGCTGTAATTCTTTCGAAGATACACTGTCAAAACGTTGTATGACACTGTTGCCCGCATAGGCTTCGTCTATTTTGACTCGCTCAGGCGCTTTTAAATCAAGGTAATCTTGTATTGCCTCTACCGTAACACCTGTAATGGCGGCAATTTGCGCAGGGCTTAACCCCATCCAAGCGGCGAGGGTTAACTGGGTATGACGCCAGCGATTGTTTTTAAATGCAAGAGGCTTGTGCGCTATTCGGTCACTTTTAATACTTAACTTTTTATTGAAGAGGTAAGCAATATTTTTGGCAAGAGCGCCCGCAGAGAGGTGGAAAGCCTCTGATGTGTCGCTCACGGATTGAAAGAGACTCTCTTTTGTATCAAATTTTACGGAGAATAAACTTTGGTCTGGAAACAAGGGGAGTCGTTGCATTAGCTCTTTTGTTTCACTTTCAGAGAGGACAACACCGCTCTTACTCAATGAAGCGCAAAGGACGGTTTCGTGCACTTGGTAATACTGAAGCAACAGTTCAGACAGATTTGGCTCCAAGCGATGTGAACGTGACTCGGCATCGACTCTAAACGCTCCATTTTTACCTTTGAAGGTTCGTAGGTGCAATTGCTCTACATCAGAAAAATGATGCTGCGTTAAAGGCTGCCAATCACGGTTGCTTTCTTTGTGCGACTTAAATGTTTGACCCACCCGCAAAAGGTCACACCATTTAATTTTAACCAGTTGCGTAGGTCTTCTTACAATGGCCACCATCAACTGACAAGCTAGAACGGTTCTAAGGCGAGTGAAAGGTTGTGTTGTTGCAATCTCACTGCTGAGTGCATGGAGGGTTTCAATTCTTAGTGCTTCAAGAAGGTTATCACGCTCGATTTCACTGTAAGCGCCTGTTGTTTCATCAAGGATACTTTTTGAGCCACCACTTCTACCTAAATTTTCATCCTTAACGATGTCATAGAGCGGAGTAAGAAGACTGCTGCGGTATTCATGACTTCGTTTGCAAAACGCGACTAGGCTATGTTTTACAGAGTCTTTATAGTCCGTGAGGGTTAACCACCACGCCTCAAAAGTCGTTGGCTCTAAGTAATCGCAAATGGTTTTTAAGATGCTGACATTGCTCTTTATGGTTGAATGAGCATAATGTTTAGCAACGTGCGCGATAGCCAGTCGTAGGTCGAGAAAGGTTTCGCTATCTAGCTCATTCATCCAGTCAAGGTAAAGGGTTTTCTTGTAGCCAAGCAACCATTCATCAGAAAAGAGATCGAACTCGTAACCCGTTTCTTTTGCTTGAAAGGTTCGTTTTCCTTGATAGCTATTTTTTAAGCTTTTAAGTTCAATGCTGTTCATTTGCTATCTCTCAGGTTGGGTACGGATTGGCTCTGGTTCTTGGATGAAATTTCAGCTACCGTCACGGCTAATTGGAACTCGTTGTAAACTGATGCCATTTTTGAGTCTTCTACCCAGCCCATTGCATATTTGCGAAGGTCTTCGATTTTATCTGGTGAGAACCCTTTGGCTTTGGCTTTGTCTTCAAAGATTTCATTCCACTTATGACGAAGTAGATGTGGATGTAGTGCTATCCCGACACAACCTCCAATTGTCTTAATGACCTTGTACATTGCGTTGTAAGACATTGGCTTGCCGATAGTTCTTCCTTTTTCTGAGATGAAAAGGAAGTCATGTTCATGAGAGTTTGGTTTACTTTTGCGCACTGTTTCGATGTAGAGCTTAATCAGCTTCATTAAATCGTGAGGGATTGAAACAGATAATGCTTTTGTTTTGTTTGCAGCGGGAAGACGCCTTGTGTCCGTTGGGTCATCGGGGGTTCGGGTGAGCAGGAATCTAGGATTGTCCCAATCGTCCACTAAATCACTCACTTTCAATTTCAGAACAGCCCCAACACGAACACCTGTATCAACCAATATTTGGGTGATAATTTGATTTCGAAGCTTGCTCGACTTGAATGGGTTGTTTGGCGAGTGCTCTTGAATAACCTCTAATAAATTAAAAAATTTATCGGATGGAATGACCGATTCAAGGGGATCTTTTGTGATGGTATTGTCTTTTCGGGAGCTAGAGATTGCTGTGCTGATGTAGAGTTTGAATTTATTAAACTGGTCATCCGTGGAGATTTGCTGCTCAGTCTCAGCTTTATCGTAGTGATGGCATACATATAAAAATTCAATGTAGGCTTTAAGACGGTTGAGGCGTTGATAAAAAGTATGTGCTGAGACTTCTGGTTGACTGTTGGATGTCGCATGGATTGCATCCCTGATTCTTTTATCGGTAAGGCTAACGACAGTGCCGCTTTCGCTCCCATCCTCAGTGTCCACATAGAATTTACAAGCACGAATATAATCGTCTATTTCCTCGATAGATAGAAAAGTGCCACTTGCTACACGCTCGACAAGGTCAATGTTCTTTTGCATGAAGAAGCAGTACAAAAACTTCAACTCATAAGCATATTTCTTTCGAGTGTAGAATGATGGTGACTGTTTTGATTTCCCCTTTTTTGACTTCACCTTTGAAAGTGGGGACTTATGATTGCTATTAAGATAAGCGTTAAGGTACAAGCAGCAAGGCAGACCACTCCGCTGAGCAACTACGGGAAAAGAAGCGTTATTTATATCCTTGTATATCCTAACTTGAATACTTTCACTTAAATCAATCATTACAAAACTGACCATTAGTTATACATAAATACACCATATATGCACTTTTAATATTTGTAAAGCAAAAAAAAAGGACTCCAACTGGAATCCCTAACTTTATCACATGCACTTTCTTTACGTTTTTTTTGGTGGAGTGTATTCACAGAGGTCTTCAATGATACAGCTGCCACAGCGTGGTTTACGTGCGACACAGGTGTAACGTCCATGAAGAATGAGCCAATGGTGGACATCCAGTTTGAATTCTTTTGGGATAACTTTAAGTAGTTTTGCTTCGACATCGTCGACGGTTTTACCCATCGCTAGCTTAGTGCGGTTTGATACACGATAGATGTGAGTATCAACGGCAATCGTTGGCCAACCGAATGCGGTATTTAACACTACGTTTGCTGTTTTGCGACCAACACCTGGAAGGGCTTCTAATGCAGCGCGATCTTCCGGTACTTCACCATTATGTAGGTCAAGCAGCATACGACACGTTTTGATGGTGTTTTCTGCTTTTGAGTTAAATAGGCCGATGGTCTTGATATACTCTTTTAAGCCATCAACACCTAGGTCGAAAATTGCTTGCGGAGTGTTGGCTAAAGGGTACAGCTTATCCGTCGCCTTGTTCACGCTGACATCGGTTGCTTGTGCAGACAATAGAACGGCAATCAGCAGCTCGAATGGGCTGTTCCAGTTAAGCTCAGTCTCTGGCTTTGGATTGTTTTCTCTTAAACGCTCAAGTATTTCTACTCGTTTTACATTGTTCATAGCGACATTACTTTCAAATAGTTAGGGCATGAAGCTTGGATTGCTTCTGCTTTATCATCGGTTACGCGCTCTTATGAGCGTCATTATTATATGTACTGTTTAGATCTGATTTCCCCCGCTGAGTGGTTGAGCTAATTCAGCGAGGTTTAAGCTAATTTAACTTATTAGGCATTGGTAACGCGAGCGCGTTCAATGACTGGTTTTTCTTGTTTTGGTTGTCTAGATTTTGCTTGGTTATCGATGATATTTTTCAAAGCAATTAAGAAACCAACACCAATGAAGGCACCCGGTGGAAGCAGGGCTAACAAGAAGCTGTTATCAAATTGGAATATCTGGATTCGTAACACCGAAGCCCAGTCACCAAGCAGCAGGTCTGCGCCATCAAATAGGGTCCCGTTACCAATAATCTCACGCATCGCACCTAACACGACCAATACTGATGTCATGCCTAGACCCATCCAGAAACCATCTTGAGCCGCTGGTAGCACTTCATTTTTTGAAGCGAAGGCTTCCGCACGACCAATGATGATGCAGTTGGTTACGATCAGCGGGATGAAGATACCCAAAGAGAGGTAAAGCCCATAGGCGTAAGCGTTCATCAGCAATTGAACACAGGTTACTAGCGAGGCAATGATCATTACGAATACTGGGATACGTACTTCTTTTGGCACATGATTACGAACCAAAGAAACAGAAACGTTTGAGCCGACCAGTACAAGCAAGGTAGCAATGCCTAGCCCAAGTGCGTTAGTGACTGTTGACGATACAGCCAGCAGCGGACATAACCCAAGAAGTTGCACTAGGGCAGGGTTATTGGCCCACATGCCATTTTTGATCAATGTTTTATGGTCACTCATTATTCACCACCACAATTTAGAGGTTGAGCAAGCAATGCTTGGTTGTTTTGGTTAACGTACTGGACCGCTTGTTTGACTGACTTCACGACTGCTCTTGGCGTGATAGTAGCGCCAGTAAACTGGTCAAAATCACCACCGTCTTTACGAACCTTCCAACGGTCTAGATTAGAATCCGTCACTTGCTTACCTGCAAACGAAAGAATCCAATCACTCACACGCAGATCAATCTTATCACCCAAGCCCGGAGTCTCTTGGTGAGAAAGCACGCGAGTACCTAAAATAGTACCGTCAGTTTTCATTCCAACAATGACTTTAATCGCGCCATTGTAGCCGTCTGGTGCAATCGCTTCGATCGCAATCGCGCTTGGCTCACCATTAAGCTTAGCAATGTAAGCCGGCATCGCTTGCTCAGTACCAAGCTCTCCTGCTTGAACCAAAGTACAAGACGAAAACAGCTCGTTGTCGTGCTGATCGTGTGGGATCACTTGGTTAAGAACAGACAGTAACTGAGCCTGTTCTTGTTGTTTGATCTGATCTTTGGTCAGGTAGTGAGTTACCGCGACCAAACCCGTCGAAGCACACGCAAAAATCGCGAGTACAAGGCCGTTTTTCTTAATTGCATTTAGCATGGTATCCGCTCCCTTAGTGACCGTATGTGCGAGGTTTGGTGTAGTAGTCAATCAGTGGAACACACATGTTGGCTAACAATACAGCAAACGCCACGCCATCAGGGAAACCACCCCAACTGCGGATGATAAAGACTAAACCGCCGATCAGAGCGCCAAACACTAAGCGACCTTTGACTGTCGTGGATGCTGAAACTGGGTCGGTTGCAATAAAGAATGCACCAAGCATAGTCGCGCCAGACAGAAGGTGAATGGTTGGAGAAGCGGTTTCACCAGGAGTGAGCACTAAGAACACTAAGCTAAACAGAGTAAGACTGCCGATGAAAGCCACAGGGATATACCATTGAATAACACGTTGCTTAATCAGCACTAAACCGCCGATTAGGTAAGCAAGGTTTACCCACTCCCAACCCACGCCAGCTAACCAGCTAAATTGAGGTTGAGACAGAGCTTCAGAAGCGGTATTGCCTGCCGTTAATGCCGTTTTGAATGCATCAAGCGGCGTCGCCATTGTGGTGCCATCAATGCCAAGGCGTGCTTGTTGCAGAGACAAACCTTCGTTATTGAAGCCAGTAAAGATCATCAAGAATGAGTCAATAAAGCTTGTTGCTTCTGCTGTCAGGCTCGCGGGAGCATTCCAACTGGTCATTTGAACTGGGAATGAAATCAGCAAAACAACGTAAGCGACCATCGCAGGGTTAAATGGGTTCTGCCCTAGGCCGCCGTATAAGTGTTTCGCGATAATAATAGCGAAGAACATACCAATGACGAGGATCCACCACGGAGAGTGTGGGGGAATCGCGACACTCAGTAGCCAAGCGGTTACAACAGCACTGTAATCACGCAGTGCCATTACTGGCGGGCGTTTTCTCAATAGCATGACGGCTGCTTCAAAGGTAACAGCAAGTGCAATAGCAAATACTAACTGGATGAGGGTACCCCATCCAAAGAAGTAGGTTTGAGCTAGTAGACCTGGCAATGCACAAATAGCCACCCATTTCATTAGATCTGGGGTGCTTCTACGGCTATGCGCGTGCGGTGAGCTGGCGATAAAGAAGGCCACTACTCTTTCTCCTCATTGTTCTTTTTATCTAGCTCTTGCTGTGCTTTTCTTGCTTTAGCACGAGCAATAGCGGCAGCAACGGCTGCTTTTTTAGGATCGACGGGTTCTGATTGAGTTTCAGCCTTTACTTCAACTGCAGGTTCAACCACAGATTCAGGCGTTTCTGCTGATTCTTCCTGTTTCGCTTGTTGTGCCTTTCTTGCTTTAGCGCGAGCAATCGCGGCGGCAACTGCAGCTTTCTTAGGATCGACTGACTCTTGTTGAGTTTCAGCTTCAACTTCAATCACTGGCTCAGGCGTTTCTGCCGTTTCGTCTTGCTTAGCTTGTTGAGCTTTCTTGGCTTTAGCGCGAGCGATGGCTGCAGCAACAGCGGCTTTCTTAGGGTCGCCAGAGCTTTCAGCCGGAGCTTCACTTTCGGTTTGAACAGCTGATTCCGCTTGTTGAGCTTTCTTCGCTTTAGCGCGAGCAATAGCCGCAGCAACTGCATCTTTCTTGGCATCGTCAGTACTTTCAGTCGGAGCATCAGAAGCTGATTCTGCTTGTTGAGCCTTCTTGGCTTTAGCGCGAGCTATAGCCGCAGCAACTGCATCTTTCTTAGTATCACCTGATTTTTCAGCTGGAGCTTCAGAAACTGACTCTGTTTGTTGTGCTTTTTTCGCTTTAGCGCGAGCGATAGCTGCAGCAACGGCGTCTTTTTTAGCATCACCAGTACTTTTAGCCGGAGCCTCGGAAGCTGAACCTGCTTGTTGTGCTTTTTTGGCTTTAGCACGAGCGATAGCGGCAGTAACAGCATCTTTCTTGGCATCGCCTGAGCTTTCAGCTGGAGCGTCGGAAGTAGATTCAGCTTGTTGAGCTTTCTTGGCTTTAGCACGAGCAATGGCCGCAGCGACAGCATCTTTCTTAGCATCGCCAGAGCTTTCAACAGGAGCATCCGAAGCAGATTCCGCTTGCTGTGCTTTCTTCGCTTTAGCGCGAGCAATCGCAGCAGCAACGGCGTCTTTCTTCGTATCGCCTGAGCTTTCTGCAGGAGTATCGGCTGCTGCTTGTTGTGCCTTGCGCTCTCTCGCTTGACGCTTGCGCTCTTCACGCAGTTTAGACATTTCAGAGTTGTCTGGTTCAGCGCCTTCCGCTTTTTGAGCTGCAGCTTGTTTCGCTTTTGCCTTCGCAATAGCGGCAGCAACCGCAGGTTTCACTGCTGGTTCTTCATTCGGAGCCTGATCCGCAGCGGCTTTTTGTGCTTTAACACGAGCAATCGCAGCAGCAATAGCATCATCACCGCCGGATGTTTTCATATCTTTACGGCGGTTATCTGCGGCTTTTTTAAAGCGGTTTTCACGTTCGGCTTTATCACGCTCCATACGAGCGTTCTTCTCTTCAAAACGAATCTTGGCGCGTTCTGCAGCAGCGGCTTCATCTTTTCGAGTTTTGATTTCAGCTTTTGCTTGGCGATAGTACTGAACAAGAGGGATTTCGCTTGGGCAGACAAATGCACATGCACCACATTCAATACAGTCTTTAATATTTAGCTCTTCACACTTATCCAACTCGTTGGCTTTGGCGTGCCA
This sequence comes from Vibrio sp. 10N.286.48.C11, assembly GCF_041469805.1. Classification (NCBI taxonomy): domain Bacteria; kingdom Pseudomonadati; phylum Pseudomonadota; class Gammaproteobacteria; order Vibrionales; family Vibrionaceae; genus Vibrio; species Vibrio sp. 10N.286.48.C11. The sequence goes on from NZ_JBFRLK010000088.1 coordinate 14,956, forward strand.
TTGCAGTTGTTGAGGAAGTAGAGACGCAGGGCAAGCTTCAGCACATGCGCTGCAACGGATACATTCCATCTCGTAAGTGCTTGGTGAGATCTCACGACGCGTTGGCGCCAAAATACAGTTCGACGTTTTGGTGATTGGCACATTGGCATGCGGCAAGGTAAAGCCCATCATCGGGCCGCCCAAAATTAAACGCGGCAGTTTTTTATCTGCTTTGTAGCCAAACTCTTCAAGTAACTCATGTACTGGTGTGCCTAATAGCGCCCAAACGTTACGAGGTTGCTTAAAGGTTTTACCGGTTAATGTCACAACGCGGTTAACCACAGGTTCGCCGTCAATTACCGCTCGCTTAATCGAGTAAAGAGAGCCGACGTTCTGAACCAAAACACCAATGTCTGCAGGAATGCCGCCAGCTGGAACCTCTTTGTTGGTGAGGATCTTGATAAGTTGCTTCTCACCACCAGAAGGGTATTTGGTTGGGATAACGCGAATGACGATATCTTTGTCTTTCGCTGCAATCTCAAGTGCTTTTATCGCATCTGGTTTGTTGTCTTCAATGCCGATAACCGTCAGCTTTGGTTGAAGAATGTGTTCAACCACTTCGATGCCTTTTAATACTTCGTCGGCATGTTCTTGAAGCAACTTGTCATCAGAGGTGATGTAAGGTTCACATTCCGCAGCGTTGACGATCAAAATGTCGGTACGACCTAAGCCTGATTGAAGCTTCTTAGCCGTAGGGAAACCTGCGCCGCCCATGCCTGAAATACCAGCTTGGCGAATCACATCAAGCAGTTCGTCAGAAGTCTTTGTCGAAAAATCTTCAACTGGATTTTTTTCAATCCAAGTGTCTAGGCCATCAGGTTTAATAACCACGCATATTTCGCTCAAGCCTGAAGGGTGAGCGGTAGTTCGCGGTTCGATAGCGGTAATCACACCCGATGTTGGTGCGTGTACTGGCAAAGTAAAACCTGTGTCTAAGGCCGTAAGTTGCTGACCTTTTAACACAGTGTCGCCAGCAGCAACCAATAGGTTCCCCGGCTTACCGATGTGCTGTTTCACTGGAAGAACGATTTCTTCAGGAAGCCTTGCATGGGTGATATCGGTAGTATTTGACTGTTTTTTGTTTTCAGCAGGATGCACGCCGCCCGGGAAATCCCAAATAGAGCCCGTGCGAATTTGTTCAATTAAAGAGATCATACTAACCCTATGCTTTAGGCTCTGACGCAGTCGCATCAGTCGCTTGGTTAGTGATATCAGTAACAGGGATGATGTTCATCTGCCATTTCCAATTTTCAGTCGTTGTTGCCACTGGAATCATTTCAATACAGTCAGTAGGGCACGGTGCGACACATAGATCACAACCTGTACATTCATCTTTAATTACTGTGTGCAGTGCCTTGGTGCCACCAACAATGGCGTCAACAGGGCAGGCTTGAATACACTTGGTACAGCCGATACACATATCTTCGTGAATGAAGGCAACGGTTTTTACTTTGTTATCTAAGTCATGAGCGGAGTCTTCAACTTCTACGCCCATTAAATCTGCTAGCTTCTCAATGGTTGCTTGGCCGCCCGGAGGACATTTGTTGATCTTGTCTCCGTTAGCGATCGCCTCTGCGTATGGGCGACAGCCAGGGTAGCCACACTGGCCACATTGAGTTTGCGGTAAAATGGTGTCGATTTGATCGACGATAGGATCAGCTTCAACTTTAAAACGGATAGAAGCAAAGCCCAAAATAGCGCCAAAAACAGCGGCTAAAACGGCTAGCGCAATGATCGCAATTAAAATGGTACTCATGTTTATTTCACCAACCCAGTAAAGCCCATGAATGCCAGAGACATTAGGCCTGCTGTGATCATCGCAATCGATGCGCCTTTGAATGGCATTGGAACATCAGCAACCGCAATACGTTCACGCATTGCAGCAAATAAGATCAATACAAGAGAGAAACCCACCGCTGCGCCGAAACCATAGATGATCGACTGAATGAAGTTGTGGTTTTCATTGATGTTCAGAAGTGCCACACCTAATACCGCACAGTTGGTGGTGATAAGAGGCAGAAAGATACCCAGCAGGCGATAAAGAGTCGGGCTGGTTTTGTGAACGACCATTTCCGTAAATTGAACAACCACCGCGATAACCAAGATGAAACTCATGGTACGCAGGTATTCAATACCCAGAGGGGTAAGGATGTAGGTTTCTACTAGGTATGCAGAGACCGACGCTAACGTTAGAACGAAAGTCGTCGCGAGGCCCATGCCAATCGCAGTCTCCAGTTTCTTGGAGACTCCCATAAATGGACATAGTCCTAAAAACTTCACTAGCACAAAGTTATTGACCAGCACTGTGCCAACCAACAACAAAAGGTATTCGGTCATAATGGATTAATTCTTGAGATTCCGATCCCGATATTATCCTGCTTTGCTCACCTAATAACAACCAAGGATCACTAGGGATTTAGACACTTGGTGAAAAAATCAACGGGTAACCGTTTGATTAAGATGGATCAGGTTAAGTATAGGTGGGTATTTGCGGGGAATGAAAAATAAGATTAACTCAATGATAACTCATCGAATCAATCCTATTTTCTTTGTTGTAAAAAGTGTCGAGGAACGAAATGACTTAGTCTTTATGAACCTGAGCTTTCTCAATTAATGTTTCGAACAGAGGCTCTGCGCACCAAAATTGGCATAAATAGCTTATGTTCCGTGTGTTCTTTTGGCTCGTCACTTGCGAGTTGCAGAGAGAGCTTAACCGCTTGATTAGCCATGACTTGAATTGGGTAACGAATGGTGGTCAATCGAGGGTAGATGAAGCGAGCAATGTGGCCGTCATCAAACCCAATAACTGATATATCTTCTGGAATACGAACGCCATTTTCTTGTAATAACGCCAAACAGCCTGCTGCCATGTAGTCGTTATACGTTGCAATGGCTGTGATATCTGTGTTTTTTGCCATTAAGTTAACCATGGCTTGCTCACCGCCTAGCTCGTCAGGTTCACCATATTCGATGTACTCATCGTTCGATTCAATACCGTGATCTTTCAATGCATCCAAATAGCCACCTAAGCGGTCGTGAGCATCTTCAATATCGTGACTCGAGCAGATGTAGCCAATGTGCTTGTGGCCGTTTTTAATCAAATACTCAGTCGCGATGTAAGAGCCGCGGCGGTTGTCGAGAGCAATACAGCGGTGTTCGATATCGGGAACAATTCGGTTGATGAGAACTAAGCCGGGCACTTCATTGGCTAGCTTAACCAATTCTTCGTCGCTAATGCCTTTGCTATGAACCACGAGTGATTCGCAGCGGCTGTTGATCAGCAAGTTAATCGCATTACGCTCTTTGGTCGCGTCATGGTAGCCGCTGCCAATCAGTAGCTGCTTTTCTTGCTCACTTGCCACGGTATCAATGGCTTTGATCATCGAGCCGAAGAACGGGGCAGAAACATCATTAACCAGTACACCAATCGCGTTTGAAGATTTGCTGACCAATGCACGGGCGTTGGCATTTGGGCGATAGCCGAGTTTTTCCATAGCGGCTTTTACCGCCGCAATTGCGGTTTCACTGGTGTGAGGTGCATTGTTGATTACTCGAGAGGTGGTCGCGATTGATACGCCTGCTTCCTTCGCAACATCTTTAATGGTAGCCATTCCGCTCTCTTATTCTGAATATAATGCTGTGTGCTGGTGGTTGGACATTTAACAACGGATAGTTAGGCAATTCAAATATTAAACATCAAATATGACGAGGTTTGATGGTTTATTTTTGATTGGCTGACTAGTTTGAAAATAATAAGCCAAGCTCTAGATTTGAGCTCGGCTTTTGAGTCACATTGGCGTGTGGACTGCTGTCGTGTGAGCTGTTGTCGCGTGAAGTAAGGTAATCACAGGTAACCCAAAGTAATAGGGGAACCAAGTGGCTTAGAGCAAGCCGCTTGGTCCGAATCTACTTACGATGCGCTTGTTAGCGTAACCTGATAACGATATTGATTGTCGGTGAGTTGAAACTCTTGGTGAACACTTGGACTCCAAGAATCATCACCACCAACACCCATATGTTGGTGATCTACGCGTACATAGATTTTCTCTTCACGAGTCAGGTCATTGGTATGCTTAGCATCCGTTAATTGTTGCTGGCTGTACTGACTCACACTGAATGAAAAATCGCCTTCGATCCCGATATTTCCTACATTCAAGTTTTTGGTTCCGCAACGTAACCCGCTATCGGTTGGGAATATATACGGCGTATGCATCTGATCCAGTGTCTGTTTGTGTAAACCGAATCGAGCAGCAGCCAAACGGTCTGGATAGTTTTCAAAAGGACCTAATCCCAGCCACGATACTGGAGTTTCATTGGCAGTTTCGAGTGGTAAAGGTAGCTCCATCTCAAGACCAATGCGTGGCATCGGTGGTAAGTGATCGGCTAAGTTGACATCAACCGCGATATTCATTTCGCCTAGGTTATTTAAGGTGTATTGCCATTTGGTAATCGCTTGGATTTGGCCATTAAATTGGTAGGCGAATACTGACGCCACTTGTACTGAGTCTGCGAGCGCTTGCATGACACAACTTGTACACTGACGCTCCCATTGACCAATGCCTGCAAGTTCCCAGCGACAAGTCCATGCATTTGGGTCGATGTTGTCTATCTCACTGATACCAATGTCGTTATCAAGTGGCGCGCGATAGAAGTTATCGACAGGTGCCTTGATAACTTGCGGTTGCCCATCAACGATCCAGTGGGTCAACAATCCACTCTCTGTATCCCATTGCCATTGATGTGTTTCATCTAGGCTAGACACGACCACTTTATTGTCTTGCTGATGTAACTGGGGAGCCAAAGCATTTGCCGTGATCGGGAGTTGCAAGCCAGCATGGTTACGTAAAGCAAATTGCTCCGTCGCACAAACATGGCCTTCTTCTGCCCACTTGGTTGAATGAGTCAGAGTAATATCGGTGTTGAGATGATATTCGGCTTGTGCTTTTGGTGTGAAAGCGAGGTCAATTACCAGCTCTTGTTTACTATCTTCAGCAACGGATAAGACTTGTTGCCCTGATTGAATCACGATGCCATTTTCGAGCAATTGCCAGCGTAAGATTTCATTGTCAGTCGCTCGGAACAGGTTTTCATTGGTTACCGTTAGGCGGCATTGATCTTCAGTTTGCTCTGCTAACGTCACATTGATCATTCTCTGGCAGTATTTCGCCTCTTCCAAGGTCGGGTGTACGCTGCGATCTGGGAAGATCAAACCGTTGATGCAGAACTGACGGTCGTTGATGACATCGCCAAAGTCTCCACCGTAGGCCCAGAAGTGTTCACTGTTTTCATCCCATTGGCTTAGTCCTTGGTCAACCCAATCCCAGATGAAACCGCCTTGTAGGCGAGGATATTCTCGGAATGCATCCCAGTAATCATTAAAGCTACCCAAACTGTTACCCATTGCGTGTGCGTATTCACAAAGAATAAGCGGGCGTTGCTCGTTAGGCAGAGAAACCCATTTCTTGATAGACCATTTTGGAACGGCATCGTCTTCGATAGTGCTGTTAACACGTGCGTACATTGGCGCAATGATATCGGTCGCTGTGGTATTTGAACCACCGCCTTCATACTGTACCGGGCGAGAAGGATCGTACTGTTTCGACCAAGCATACATCGCATTGTGGCTGCTGCCGTGCCCTGACTCGTTGCCCAAAGACCAGATGATGATAGAAGGGTGGTTCTTATCACGCATGACCATTTGCGTATAGCGACTCATATAAGCGTGTGCCCATTGCGGATCCGCAGACAAGCGATTCATAGGCTGCATGCCATGGGTCTCGATGTTCGCTTCATCACACACATATAAACCGTATTCGTCACACAGCTCGTACCATCGTGGGTGGTTAGGGTAGTGAGCGGTGCGCACAGCATTGAAGTTGTACTGCTTCATTAGACAGATATCGCGGATCATGTCTTCTTCTGTCATCACATGCCCCAACTCTGGGTGATGCTCATGACGGTTGACGCCGCGAATCAATAGCGGTTTGCCGTTTAGCTTTAGCTGACCGTCTGTCATTTCGACTTTACGGAATCCAACTTGATAAGCTTCACTTTCTATGTGGTTACCTTGCCTATCAAGCAATGACACGACAATTCGGTAAAGGTTAGGAACTTCTGCGCTCCATTTCTTCGGATCTCGAACATGAAGAGTTTGGAATACCACATCATCGTAGGTGCCACGCTCGTCAATTCGTCGATTATGAGGGCGATCGATAAGCGGTTCAGTCACCGCGTTTTCACCGTCAAACAGTTGAACCTGAACTTGGTAAGTGTCTGGTGCCGTAATTTTGGTGACAATAGACAGTGAACCATCGCGATAGCATGCGTCTAAGTCCGGCGTAACGAACACATCTTCAATGCACTGCTTTGGTTTAGCTAGTAAGGTCACATCACGGAAAATACCGCTTAGCCACCACATATCTTGGTCTTCTAAATAGCTACCATCACACCAACGTATCACCATGACAGAAAGCGTATTGTCGCCAACCGTTAGATACTGAGTTAAGTCGAACTCGGCAGGTAAGCGGCTATCTTGGCTGTAACCAACCCAATTGCCATTACACCAAAGATGAAAAGCGGAATTGACGCCATCAAAGATAATACGTTGGGTGTTCTTTAGGTCATTTTTAGTCAACGTAATTTGAGTGCGGTAACAACCGGTTGGGTTTTCTGCCGGTACAAACGGTGGGTTCACTTCAAATGGGTATTTTACGTTGGCGTAGATAGGTTTATCGTAGCCTTGCATTTGCCAGTTCGATGGTACGGTAATCTCGTCCCATTGTGAGTCATTGAAACTTGTTTCGATAAATTCACCGTCAACTTGTTCAGGTGCATCAAAGTATTTGAACTTCCATTGTCCATTAAGAGATTTACGTTGTGACTCAATGCCGTCTCGAGCGTGCTTAAGGTTGCGGTAGCTTGATAATGGGCTGTGCGCATTAAGGCAGTGGATATTCACAGACTGTGGGTTTTCCCAATCGCGTCTTTGGATGATGTTTGAAAATGCCTTCATGGTATTCCTACTCTTAAAGTGTTCAATATGGGTAATAATTCTATTAAGTCATCGGTCTTTTAAGCCGTGATGACCGTTATCAAATCGTTGGTTATGCGTATTGTTCTGTTGGCTTATTCAGCTATTCAGCGAGCTGTTTTAATAAATAATCTTTTGCTTCGGGTATGCCCTGTTCGGCCGCTTGATTAGCAATAAATGCAGCTTGTTTGATGTCATTGTTGTTTAGGGCTTGGTCAATGTCTTTTTGGATATTCAGCCATTGCGCCTTTTGATTGGTTTCAATTGTCTGATTTGATGGTTGAGAAACTTGCTTTGAACCTAAGGTTTCGGGTTCATTGTCGGATGAAACACCAAGCTCAGCCAATAGAGTCAAAACCGCACTGTTTGTTGATTTGCTCGCCGTAACATCAATGACACCTACGTAGCTCAACGTCGCAGTCAACGGCAGTTGCTTATTGCCAATAACCTGCTGAGATTCTGAATACAGATCTTCAGGATGAATTCGATTGATGGCGCTATCTAACTTAGTGCTATCGGCGCTGACCACAATAAATTGCGCGTTGTCTCGTTGAGGTTCGAGTGCAATTGATGCTTCAATTCTTTCTAACCCTTGCATCGTTGTCGGGTAGTAAGTGAAGTCGTTAGTACTGTATTGACCAAGCAGTCGCCATTGTTTGTCAAAGACATAAATAGACGGTGCGAATAGCGCATCATTTTTAATGTATGAACGAATGAGCAAGGACAGCGATTCTGTCGTGTCACTGATTTGGTACGCGATGGTCGGAAAGCGTTGGCTATCCGCTTGTGTATTGCCATTTAACAATGAAGAGGAAAGGGTCGGTAAATCACCGTCCATGATGACTTGCTGGTGGAATGGAATAGATAATTGAGTGATAGGTAGCGCGCTGAGTTGAGAACAACATGCACTGCTATTGAAATCAGTATTGAGTTCTTGTTCTGGTATCCCGCTGCATGCGCTTACAGTTAATGCCGCGACAATGACTACCAATGATTTTAATTTCATCTGATTACTACCTTTGTAAAGGGGGGAACCATTGGCTTCCCCATTAAATTTGCTATTCCAGTTTCAAGCGCCAACTCAATGGTTGAATTGACGCTTTGTTTCTGTGTTTACCACCAAGTTTCTACGTTGAAACCAAAGGTAATTTCATCGACGGTCTCTGCATTGATGCTCGTCGCCGTGCCATACACTTCGTTACCACGGTCCCATTCGTTGTTGGATTCAGAGTACGTCGCAAAAATACGAATAGATGGACGAGCCCATACCCCTTTTCCAGCTTGGAACATTTGAGCCACGGTCACTTTATACATATCGTTGGTGCCCGAGCCGTTTTGAGCTTCTACCGTTTCGTAACCCACCTCTAATGCTGTCGACATGTAATCTGTCCAAGCATATTGAGGACGAGCTCCGACACTGAACCACTTCTCACCATCGTTGTTATCTAGGTTTTTGTCTTGATAAGCGATGGAGTACATCACTTGAACATCTTCACTGATATTCAAGTCACCGTGGTTAAATAGGCGCCAGCTAGAACCATCGTGTTCCACACCCGTGCTGTATTTTCTGTTTGATCCACCTTCAGCACTCATTAATCCACCTGCCAACGCATCGGTACCATATTGGAAGGCCAAGGTGTTTGAACCGTAGTTCCAAGCTTGACGGTAAAGAGCAGAGAGCATTGCGCCAGAAGTAGTAATGTCTTTATCGTCGTAGCTTGAGTTCTGCGTGGTTACGTAGTTTAGGCCGAGTGTTAGGTCTGCTGTTTCACTTAGCTCAATGCCACTTAAGCGGGCATCGATGTTATGAAGGCTGCGTCCATCGTCACTTGAAGAGTTTGGTGCCATCCAAGCTAAGTGAGCATCAGCAAAGCCGAGATCCCAATCTTCAATACCAAGACCGGTGCTGGATGTATCCCAGTACTTCACATCTATCATGTGGACTTCGTGGCGACGGTAAAAACGTTCACCTGCCCAAATTTTTGCGTTGGGTTGGCCGTCGATAAGCCCATGGCCTGCTGACCAAAGCTGAATCGTACTCACGTCTCCCCAGCTATCTCCACTGCCTAGATAAATCGTGGTGTCAAAATAGGCGTCATTGTCACGCCATACATCGGCTTTCACTCCCGCTTCCCACCAATTTAGTTCATTACCTAAACGGTAGTTACCGTAACCTTGGCCCGCTCGAATAACGTCGTTGCGTTCTCCTTTGCCGTCGTTATGTTGGTCATTATCGGTGTAGATGTTGCCCCATTTTGCATAACCAAAATACGTTACGTTCTCCACTGCAGCGAAGCTGACTAATGGGGCGAGGGACAGAGTGAATCCTAATGCTTTGACTAGCATTTTTTGTTTCATGAAGTGTCTCCATTATTTTTTATTTATGGATATTTTTATGTTTGAGTCCTAACTCGAGCGAGAGTGTAAATAAACTCTGGAAACGTTTTCATGATGAAGTTGGCATTTTTATGCTATTGATGGGTTTGTGATTATTTTGTGTGATTTTGATCTGATTATTGGGCTTGTATAGGTGTTTTTACGCTAGGTTTTGTGATTTTAAAGTGGAATCGTTTTCTTTACTCAGTGCTATGTGGTGGTTTAGAGGGAGTGATTATGCTGTTGGTTGTCTTGGAATTTGAGGTGAAGCGGGTTTGAGGTACTTTGAGTGTCGGGTTGTTCGAGGGCTTTGAGGAAAAGCAGCCCAGTTAATGATAACTGGGCTCGTGAGACAAGGAAGTAAGTATCAAAGCAAATGCAGCAGCAAGGCTACAAGCATCGTGTTCTGTACCGTCAAGCTGGAATGTAAAAGTTAGGACCCAGAGAGACACTTCATAGATGTACTCGAAGATCTAAGAATACGAGTGTGATGTGATCAGTTCAAGAGGAAATGTATTTTAGCCTATGTGTTAATGGGAACTTTGATTTAATATACTGAATTTAAAAGATTAAATTACCATTAATTATCGTTTTATATTGCTTTATTTAGAGTGGAAAGTTCAATTCTACCTAGAGGTAGGCAATATGAGATGGAATGGTGGTCAATCTAAATCTTTGAATTAGGAGCTATTTACCAAAGTTATCAGTCTTGAATATTTACTGGAAACGTTTTCATGATTTCGAGTTTGATCACAGAAACTCTGGGCTTAATAATTATGATACTGGGTAATTAAACGCGTTAAGGTTAAAAAAATGACGAATAAATCCCTAATTGATATTACCGGTCAACACTCGCAACTGATTGTAGAACTTGGCGATTTTGCCGAAATTCTTCATTGGGGAGCTCCCGTTCGTGGTGATTTAGCTAGCTTCCGTGTTTCTCTTGAAAGACCGGTTCCATACGGCCGCCTTGATAATGATGTTGCTATGTCTCTGAGCCCAGAGCTCGGGCGCGGTGTTTTCAGCAGTCCGGCATTAGAAGGGCACCGAGACGGATTGGACTGGGCGCCTGTTTTCTCTATTACGGATGTTCAACAAACACCATCTAGCCTAATCATTGAGAGTGAAGATATACGTGCAGGCTTACGTTTAACAACCGAGTTATGCCTCGATAAACATGATGTTGTGAAATCTCGTCACACCTTAACCAACGTTAAAGCCGGCCTTTATCAGGTGAACCGTCTCGCCAATACTTTGCCATTACCAGCAAGAGCTAATGAGTTGATGACGTACTACGGCCGCTGGGTACATGAGTTCCAAACGGTGCGTCAACCCTTACAGCAAGGGGGCTATCAGCAAGAAAATCGTCGCGGAAGAACGTCTCATGAACATTATCCAGCGATGGTTGTCGGTACCGCTAACTTTAATGAAATGGCAGGTGATGTGTGGGGGATTCACTTCGCTTGGAGTGGTAACCACAGACTGCGCGCGGATGTAAAAGCAGACGGTCGTCGCTACGTGCAAGCGGAAGTTATTTATCTACCGGGTGAGATTACATTGGATGAAGGTGAAAGCTTAACGACACCTTGGTTATATGCCAGTTTCAGTTCGGAAGGCTTAAATGGAATGAGCCATCAGTTCCACTCCCATGTGCGTTGTTCCATCTTGCCGGAGTCTTTCGCACAAAAGCCTCGACCTATCCATCTTAATACTTGGGAAGGCATCTATTTTGACCATGATCCTGATTATATTATGTCGATGGCTAGCCAAGCCGCGGATATGGGAGTAGAGCGTTTTATCATTGACGATGGCTGGTTCAAAGGGCGCTGCGGAGACAAGGCTGCGCTAGGGGATTGGTTCTTAGATGAAGAAAAATACCCAAATGGTTTAGATCCGATAGTTGAGCACGTTAATCAGTTGGGTATGGAGTTTGGATTGTGGTTCGAACCTGAGATGATCAATAAGGATTCTGACTTATACCGAGCCCATCCAGACTGGTTGCTTGCGGTTGACGGCTATGACCAACCAACGGGTCGTAATCAATATGTTATCGATCTTCAGAATCAACAAGCATTCGACTTTTTGTTTGAGCGTCTTGACCACTTCTTAAGTCAGTACAACATTGCTTACATTAAGTGGGATATGAACCGAGAAGTTGTACAACCTGCGCATCTAGGCAGGGCAGCGGCTCATCAACAAACCGCTCGTTATTATGAGTTGGTCGATAAAGTCCGAGAGAAGCACCCAATGGTTGATATTGAATCGTGTGCGGCTGGTGGTGGTCGTATCGATTTTGAGGTTCTTAAGCGTACGCAACGTTTTTGGGCGTCTGATAACAATGACGCGCTGGAAAGACAAACGATTCAGCGTGGGATGAGTTACTTCTTCCCCCCTGAGGTAATGGGAAGCCATATTGGTGCGAGCCACTGCCACAGCACTCGTCGTCGTCATAGTATTGAGTTTCGTGGTCTAACAGCACTGTTTGGTCATATGGGGATTGAATTAGATCCTGTGAAAGAAGTGCAAGAAGAGAAGCAGGGCTTTGAACACTACATCAAGCTACATAAGATGCTGCGCCCGTTACTGCATAGCGGGAGAACTTGGCGAGTTCCAACGGACGATAGTGCCCATCAAATCCATGCGGTCGTCTCCGAAGATGTGTCAGAAGCTGTGGTGATGATTGCACAGCTTGCGATGCCAACCAATTCATTGAGTGGTCATTTGCGTATACCTGGGCTAGATCCACAAAGTTTATACAAGGTATCTGTGATTGATAAACCGTCAAATTACGATGATATTGTGAATTATCAACCGCCATGGACAGAGTCTTGCTGTGAATTATCAGGTGCTTGGTGTGCCGAGGTGGGGCTGACGATGCCAATACTTGACGCAGAAACAGCGATGCTGATTAAGTTTGAACGTATCGAGTAAGTTTTAGCATAGGCTTTATATTTGATGAACCGCGTAGGTGAAATTACGCGGTTTTTTATTGCCTTTAATAATCCGTCATGAACTATCAAATCAATTTGATGTGCCCGTATAGATTGGAGAACTGTAGGTATTCCCAGCGTGATACTGTACTTATGTAATCGTTCTCATGCGTTACTTCACACAATGAACTGTTTTGAGCACTTTAATTAGCGATATTCTCTATCAATTCGAGGGTTTTATTGTTCGATCTCTCACTTTGGACATTTGACTGAAAACGTTTCCATAGGGTGGTTGTTGATCACAGTATCTGTTCGTTGGAATGGTTACATTAGCATCGGACTTGATACTTGAGTGTTTTAAGAAGCGACCACAGAGTGGCTCTAAAACAGAACTTGAGTGGATAAATTATTATAAATAAAAGGTAAGCGTTTCAACGTCTGTTAGGAGATGAAGTTACGCGCCTGAAGGAAATACTATGTCTGATCAAATTACTCTACAAACCAAATTATCGTATGGACTTGGGGCTTTAGGTAAAGACTTTGCCTGTGCTCCAATCTACATCTTCTTAATGTTTTACTTCACCGATGTTGCTGGGCTGTCAGCGGCATTTGTGGGTACTATCTTTTTGGCCGCGCGCATTGTCGACGCGGTGACCGACCCAATGATGGGCGTTATCGTTGATAACACACGCTCTAAGTTTGGTAAATTCCGTCCTTGGATAGTGATTGGAACCCTGTTAAATGCTGTAGTGCTTGTTGGTCTTTTTAGTACGCATATGTTTGAAGGCACTACGTTATACATTTATGCAGCGGCTGCTTATATTCTGTGGGGCCTTACGTACACTATTATGGACATTCCATATTGGTCTTTGATTCCTGCACTATCGAGCTCTCGTCAAGAACGTGAAAAGCTGGTTGTTTGGCCACGATTATTTGCTAGCTTGGCGTGGTTTATTACGGGTACTTACGGGCTACATATTGTCGGTAAACTGGGTGACGGCGACCAAGGACAAGGTTTCTTCAACGTTGCTATGTTGATTGCTGTGCTGTTCGTGATGAGTGCATTCTTGATTGCTCGCAACGTAAAAGAAAAATCGGCACCAGCAAATGCGAAACCAGCTGAGCGTTTCAGCTTTAAAGATGTAATGGTTATCATTGGTAAGAATGACCAACTAAAAGCACTTATTGGTACCGTATTGTCGTTCCAAATAGCAAACTTGTTGGTGGGTGGTTTTGCGATTTACTACTTCTCTTACGCTTTAGGCAACGCTGACTTGTTCCCCGTTTATATGATGGTGGCAGGTATCGCTGAAGTTGCAGGCGTATTCTTGTTCCCTCGTATTGCATCAGTGTTACCACGCAAACACCTATGGGTTATCGCTTGTGGCTTCCCAGTGCTGTCTTGTACCACTCTACTTATCATGGGCTTTATCGCTCCAGGTAACGCGATTCTAATCGGTATCGCAGGTGCTGCTATCAAGTTTGGTGTGGGTATCGCTAACGCACTGCAAACTGTAATGCTTGCCGATGTTGTTGATTACGGTGAACACAAAACGGGTCGTCGCAGTGAGAGTGTTATCTTCTCTGTTCAAACGATGCTTGTTAAGTTTGCAGGCGCGGCTGGTGGTTTTATTGTTGGTATGGGCTTGTCTGTGGTGGGTTATGTACCAAACGTGGAACAGTCTGACAGCACTATCATGGGACTGCAGTTTATGATGGTAGGTTTACCAGCGATTCTAATGACGGTAAGTGCTCTTGTTTATAAGCGCTACTACCACCTGCATGAAGGATTTGATCAAGACCAAGCCGGTAAAGAGACTCAGACAAATGTTGTTACAGCAGAAGCATAACCGCTAAACGACGTCTAATCTAGAATAAAGCTCAGTTTAGTCACTAAGCCCAAACGCCTCCTTGTGAGGCGTTTTTTTATGGATGTGAGTTAATCAAAGCTGTGCCTGTAGGGCTTTTGTTTCGACTAAAACGCAAAAAGCCGCATCGAGTGATGCGGCTTCTTTAAATTTGGCCCCCTTGTCGAGACTTGAACGCGGGCGGCTAGGTTTGTGACATTAACTTGGAACAAGTTAGTCGCAGTTATATACGAAAAAAGCCCAATCTTTCGATTGAGCTTTTTTCTGAATTTGGCTCCCCTTGCAAGACTTGAACTTGCGACATACGGATTAACAGTCCGCCGTTCTACCAACTGAACTAAAGGGGAATTGCTTGTTAGCGACGCGAATTCTAATAATTGTCCGGATTTCTGTCAATAAAAAATATCAGAAAAAAGTAAGATAAAAAACTTTACTTTCTTGAACGCCTTATAGGATTTAGCTTTGCTTTAGTTATCCACCAAAATTGTGGATAAGTGTGTGTGTGAAACTTTAACAACAATAATCGGGATAAATCGAAAAATGTAAAAACCTTATCTAACGTAATGTATTTAAAAGATTTATAGCAAAATGTCGCAATTGTATAACTTTTGTAGATTATAAAACGAACAGTAAAACAAGCGGTATTTTTAGGTTTTTTGGGGAAAAGTAGTGGATTAAAATTCGAGTAATTTAGCTGGGGAAACTTTGCAGGGCACGGATAATACCAAGTTCTAAAAATAAAAGCTATAACTGATCTCTGATCTTAAGATGCATTTCTCTAGATAATTGTTGCAACGACACTCCTCCTAGAGTGACAATGACCTGATTAAAAAAACAGTATGGAAATGGCGACCTATGAGTAAACTCTTTGACTTGGTATCGGACTACAGCCCGTCCGGTGATCAGCCGACAGCGATAACCAAATTACTAGACGGATTAGATTCTGGTTTGGCACATCAAACTCTACTAGGGGTAACGGGCTCAGGTAAAACCTTTACCCTTGCCAACGTCATTTCCCAATCTCAAAGACCTGCGATTCTGTTAGCGCCTAACAAGACATTGGCGGCTCAACTTTACGGTGAGATGAAATCTTTCTTTCCAAACAATGCCGTTGAGTATTTCGTTTCTTACTACGATTACTACCAACCTGAAGCCTACGTTCCAACCACGGACACGTTCATCGAGAAAGATGCGTCTGTGAACGCTCATATCGAACAAATGAGGCTTTCGGCAACCAAAGCCTTATTAGAACGAAAAGACGCCATCATTGTGGCTTCTGTGTCGGCTATCTACGGTCTGGGTGATCCTAAGTCTTATTTGAAGATGATGCTTCATTTGAGTCGTGGCGAGGTGATGGATCAGCGAGACATCCTGCGTCGATTGGCTGAGCTGCAATATTCAAGAAACGATGTCGCCTTTGAACGTGGTCAGTTCCGTGTTCGTGGTGAGGTGATTGATATCTTTCCGGCTGAATCTGACCAAGATGCGGTTCGAATTGAGATGTTCGATGACGAAGTGGACTGCATTAGTATTTTTGATCCTCTGACTGGTGCGGTGAAACAAAGAGACTTGCCGCGCTTTACGGTTTATCCAAAAACTCACTATGTAACGCCAAGAGAAAAAATCCTTGAGGCGATTGAGAACATCAAGGACGAACTGCGCGATCGTGCTCAATACTTAAAAGACAACAATAAGCTTTTGGAAGAGCAGCGTATCTCTCAAAGAACTCAGTTTGATATTGAGATGATGACTGAGCTTGGCTTCTGTTCCGGTATCGAAAACTATTCACGATACTTGAGCGGCCGTGCGGAAGGGGAAGCGCCGCCAACGTTATTTGACTACCTGCCTGATGATGGTTTGCTGATCATCGATGAGTCACACGTGACTGTGCCGCAAATTGGTGCGATGTATAAAGGTGACCGTTCTCGTAAAGAAACCTTGGTCGAGTTTGGTTTTAGACTGCCTTCTGCATTGGATAACCGTCCAATGAAGTTTGAAGAATTTGAGTCTATAGCCCCACAAACGATTTTTGTGTCGGCAACACCAGGTAATTACGAGATTGAAAAATCAGATGGCGAGATTGCTGATCAAGTGGTACGTCCTACTGGTCTGTTAGACCCAATCATCGAAGTAAGACCTGTCGCGACGCAGGTGGATGACTTGCTGTCTGAAATCAGAATCCGTTCAGTGAAAGAAGAGCGTGTTTTGGTTACCACGTTGACCAAGAGAATGGCAGAAGACTTAACCGAATACCTAAGTGAGCACGGCGTTAAAGTGCGTTACTTGCACTCGGATATCGATACCGTTGAGCGTGTAGAGATCATCCGAGACCTACGTTTGGGCGAGTTCGATGTGTTAGTGGGCATTAACTTACTTCGTGAAGGTTTGGATATGCCTGAAGTGTCGCTGGTGGCGATTCTTGATGCAGATAAAGAGGGCTTCTTGCGTTCTGAGCGTTCTCTGATTCAAACCATTGGTCGTGCTGCGCGTAACTTGGAAGGTAGAGCGATCCTTTATGGTGATTCGATTACTAAGTCGATGAGAAAAGCGATTGATGAAACCGATCGTCGTCGCGAGAAACAGCAAGCCTACAACGAAGAGCAAGGTATCACGCCGCAAGCGTTGAAACGCAATATTAAAGACATTATGGAACTGGGTGATCTAACCAAGTCGAAGCAGCAGCGCCAATCGAAGCAAGTTCCTTTATCTAAGGTGGCTGAGCCTTCTGAAAGTTATGCCGTACTTACGCCGCAACAGCTTGATAAAGAGATCAGTAAGCTAGAAGCTGCGATGTATCAGCATGCTCAGAATCTGGAATTTGAATTGGCAGCACAGAAGCGTGATGAAATTGAGCAGCTAAGAAAGCAGTTTATTACCAACAGCTAATCTCACTTTTCATTCGAAGAATTGTTCCCCTCAATACAAGAATTGAGAGTGTTTCAGGCAAAAAAACAGCCAGTAGTAAATGTTCTACTGGCTTACGTTTGTGAACAATCGGTCCACTAACAACGTCAGTTGGCTAGGTGACCCGAAGGTCATTTATACCGTTGCATCGTTCGTGCCAGATAGATAAAACATTGATTGTTTGAAGCAAGTAAAAAAACACACTACAAATACTGTGGCTAATATTTGCATAATGCAAAGCGGAATGCGACTATAATAAGAAATGCAAATTATAAATGGCTAGGATATGCAATCAAAAACGCTAGATAACAAATCGAAGTATTTGTTGATGGTAGAGGATACCGCTTCGGTAGCAGCTTTATATCGCTCGTATCTTACACCGCTCGAAATTGATATCAACATTGTCGGCACTGGCCGCGATGCAATCGAGAGTTTGAATCATCGAATCCCAGACCTTATTTTATTAGATCTACGTCTGCCTGATATGACGGGTATGGACGTACTATTTGCTGTAAAACAAAAATACCCTGAAGTTCCAGTTATCTTCATGACGGCTCACGGCTCTATCGATACCGCTGTAGAAGCGATGCGTCATGGCTCTCAAGATTTCCTTATCAAACCGTGTGAAGCCGACCGACTCCGTATTACGGTGAATAATGCGATCCGCAAAGCCACCAAACTTAAAAATAGCTCGGAACACCCGGGAAACCAGAACTACCAAGGTTTTATCGGCAGCAGCCAAACCATGCAGCAGGTTTACCGAACTATCGATTCTGCTGCATCGAGTAAGGCGAGCATTTTCATTACTGGTGAAAGTGGTACCGGTAAAGAGGTATGTGCAGAAGCCATTCATGCGGCGAGTAAGCGTGGCGATAAGCCGTTCATCGCGATTAACTGTGCCGCTATCCCTAAAGACCTGATTGAAAGTGAGCTGTTTGGCCACGTTAAAGGTGCCTTTACCGGTGCTGCGACCGATCGCCAAGGTGCTGCTGAGCTTGCTGATGGTGGAACACTGTTCCTTGATGAACTGTGCGAAATGGACTTAGAGCTGCAAACCAAGCTGCTGCGCTTTATCCAAACCGGTACTTTCCAAAAAGTCGGCTCTTCGAAGATGAAGAGTGTCGACGTTCGTTTTGTGTGTGCGACCAACCGTGACCCTTGGAAAGAAGTACAAGAAGGTCGCTTTAGAGAAGATTTATACTATCGTTTATACGTGATTCCATTGCACTTGCCGCCATTGCGTGAGCGTGGTGAAGATGTCATCGAGATCGCGTATTCTCTGCTAGGCTATATGTCGGTCGAGGAGGGGAAGGCGTTTGTACGTTTTGCTCAGGAAGTACTTGATCGCTTTAATCAATATGAGTGGCCGGGTAACGTTCGTCAGCTACAAAACGTGTTGCGGAACGTGGTGGTTTTGAATAACGGCAAAGAGATTACTCTCAACATGCTTCCACCACCGTTGAACCAACCGATTGAAAACAGTCTGCGATTGAAAGAGAAGCAGAATGAAGACATCACGGTAAAAGATATTTTCCCATTGTGGATCACTGAGAAAACGGCTATCGAGCAGGCCATTAAAGCGTGTGATGGCAACATCCCTCGTGCGGCAGGTTTCTTAGATGTCAGTCCATCGACGATATACCGTAAGTTGCAAACGTGGAATGCGAAGCAGTAATCAACAAACAATAAGAAAATAATAATGACGAAAGTATTAAATCAGCAAAAAGTTGATGAGCTTGCCGGCGAAATAGGCCAAGAGAATGTCCCGGTTTTACTGGAAATCTTTTTAGGTGAGTTGAAAGGCTACTACGAACACCTAGAGATAAATAAAGAGTCGGATACCTCTAAGTACTTGGCTGATATCAGTCATGCGCTTAAGAGCAGCGCAGCAAGCTTTGGTGCGGATTCTTTGTGTAGTTTTGCGATTAGCTTAGACGCAAAAGTGAAGCAAGCGTTGCCTGTAACCGAGATTGATTTTCAAGATATGCAAGACCTCCTGTTATCGACGTACACTGAATATCAGCAGTTGATGACGGACCTTTAAAACAGCGAGTTATTACTGAGATTAAAAAAGGAGCAGCATGCTCCTTTTTTGTTGTTTGTCGCTTGAACCTATGGCTACGCCAACTGGGCTTCAATGGCTTGTTGAAGCTTCACACGGTCGTGTCGCCAATCTCGGTTTGCCGATGCAAGATCTGTGGTCACACAATTCCATTGCACTTCTAGTTCCGGGTGAGGTTCATTGCCTAACACGATGTCTATTTTCCTTGCCTTACAGGTACGTTCACACCACTCCAATTGCTCTTGAAGCGTCATTTTCCCTGCGGGACCGTGCTCTGGTGAAAGGTTTTCAACGAAGATAACTTTTGCCTTGGTGTTCTCAGAGATTGCTTTGCCAATCTCTGGAAGGAGAAGAGGGGGCATCACACTGGTTAAAAAGCTTCCAGGGCCAAGGACAATGCAGTCTGCTTGCTCAACGGCAGCAACGGCTTCTTTGGTTGCTGGCACTTCTGGAGACAAGTCCATCATGCGCAGCTTTTCCGTCATGTCATCAACGTTGGTTTCGCCGGTAACCCAGCGGCCGTCCATTGATAGAGCCGTGAGGTCTGAAGGATGCTCAGTCATCGGCACGATATTGACATCGACCTTGAGCATATTTCGAATCAGGTTAATTGCTTCCAATGGGCGAACGGAAAGGTTGTCTAACGCCGTCAGCATTAGGTTACCCAAGTTATGACCGTCTAGCTCACCTTGACCACGAAAGCGGTATTCGAACATCATCGAACTGATTGAAGGCTCTGTGATTAATTGGTTGATACAGTTGCGTGTATCTCCCCATGCGATGCCACCTTGGCAATCTCTAATACGTCCGGTGGAACCGCCGTTATCTGTCGTTGCAACAATGCCAGTTGCGTTGTTACCAAAGTCTTTTAATGCAGCTAACATGCGACCTAAGCCATGGCCACCGCCGATTGCTACGACTTTCTTTGAAGAGTAAATATTCATTTATTGTTCTTGTTAGGTTATTACCAACTATAATTTAGGTTAAATGCTTCTCGCTATATACTCAACAAGAGTTATTTTGAGCGTTTGATACGTTTTTTTTGCCGATGTGACCCGTTTTTTACCATCAGAGCTAGATTCACGTACAAATATTAAGTATTTTATTACTCAGCTACTGCGCGTGTGAATATAACGCTCAGTTGCCATAACTCCGAGCTCTCGCATGCTAAGTCGCACAGTGGTATTTGCTGTACCGATACGCATCAAGAGCCAGTGACATGTTGTCACAAGGGCTTAATTGGAAATGATTATGCCTCCCGTGTTTGGAAAGGTGTTCCGTGGCGCAACAATTCGAAGATAGATTCCATCGCAAGTTTTATTACTTGCGCTTGTCGGTTACAGACGTCTGTAACTTTAAATGTACTTACTGCTTGCCAGATGGTTACAAACCGTCAGGGCAAAAAAACTCGTCTTTTTTAAGTGTTCCCGAGATCAAACGCGTTGTTAAAGCGTTTGCAGATTGTGGTACCTCAAAGATCCGCATTACAGGCGGAGAGCCGAGTCTGCGTAAAGACTTTCCTGAAATCATACATACCGTTGCTTCTACTCCAGGCATCGAAAAAGTAGCCACCACAACGAATGGCTACCGCATGGAGAAACAAGTAGGGCAATGGCGTGATGCTGGTTTAACCCATATAAACGTGAGCGTGGATAGTTTAGATTCGCGCATGTTCCATCAGATCACTGGTGAGAATAAGTTTACTGAGGTTATGCGAGGCATTGATAAAGCGTTTGAGGTTGGCTTTGAACAAGTCAAAGTCAACGTCGTATTAATGAAAGACCTCAATAGTCAGGAATTACCAGCCTTCCTTAATTGGATCAAAGACAAACCTATTCAATTACGTTTTATCGAGCTGATGAAAACCGGCGAGATGGACGAGTTGTTCGATAAACATCATGTGTCTGGCGTTGCGATTCGCAACCAGCTTATTGCTAATGGTTGGCTGTTAAAAGTCAAAGCCGTTAACGATGGCCCGGCGCAAGTGTTTGTCCACCCAGACTACAAGGGTGAAATCGGTTTGATCATGCCTTACGAGAAAGACTTTTGTGAGAGTTGTAACCGACTGCGCGTTTCTGCGACCGGTAAACTTCACTTATGTCTGTTTGGCGACCATGGTGTTGAACTGAGAGATCTGATTCAAGAAGATCAACAAGAGCAAGAACTCATTGATCGAATTCAGGCTCAGCTTCAAACCAAGTCCGTTAGCCACTTCTTACACGATGGCAACAGCGGCATGACTCCAAACTTGGCGTCAATCGGCGGTTAACCCGCTACACACTCTAAAGCATTTTATCGCTCAGCTTCTTCAGGCTGGGCGAATCAGTCTAATGAAAAATTTATATAGGTGAACAAATGGGTCACGCAGAAAGCAAATTCCAAGCAGCAAACATCGCAGTACTAACGGTTTCAGATACTCGTACAGAAGAAAACGACACTTCAGGCGGTTACCTAGCAGAGCATGCTAAAGAAGCGGGTCACAACGTGGTTGATAAGCAAATCGTTATTGATGACATGTACAAGATCCGTGCGATCGTATCTAAATGGATCGCTGATGAAAGCGTACAAGCTATCATGATCACGGGTGGTACTGGTTTCACTTCTCGTGACAGCACGCCTGAAGCGCTTAAGCCACTGTTCGACAAAGAAGTAGAAGGCTTTGGTGAGCTATTCCGTCAAGTATCTTACGAAGAGATCGGTACTTCGACAATTCAATCTCGTGCGATTGCGGGTTTTGCTAACCACACGGTTATCTTTGCGATGCCAGGTTCTACAGGCGCTTGCCGCACCGGTTGGACTAAGATCATCAAGCAACAGATGGATGCTAGCCACCGTCCTTGTAACTTCATGCCACACCTTTCTGTATAAGGCGGTTTGAGTATGAGCCAATTTACACACATTAACGCGTCTGGCGAAGCAAACATGGTCGATGTATCGGCTAAAGCGGAAACAGTACGTGAAGCGAGAGCGGAAGCCTTCGTTCAAATGTCTGCTGAAACGCTAGAGCTGATTGTTTCTGGTAGCCACCATAAAGGTGATGTTTTCGCAACGGCACGTATCGCAGGTATTCAAGCGGCTAAGAAGACGTGGGATCTGATTCCACTGTGTCACCCTCTGCTATTAACTAAAGTAGAAGTGCAGCTTGAAGCTATCGAGTCTGAAAACAAGGTTCGCATCGAATCTGTTTGTAAACTTGCTGGTAAGACAGGCGTAGAAATGGAAGCGCTAACGGCTGCTTCTGTTGCTGCGTTAACGATTTACGATATGTGTAAAGCTGTTCAGAAAGACATTGTTATCGAGAATGTACGCCTGTTAGAGAAGACGGGTGGTAAATCTGGTCACTTCAAGGTGGAATCATGATTACAGTACTTTTCTTTGCTCAAACTCGTGAACTTGTTGGTGTGGACAGCGTTGAAGTTGATGCACAGTTCAAAACGATTGAAGCGATTCGCAGCCACCTTGTAGAACAAGAAGGCAAATGGGATATCGCTTTGGAAGAGGGCAAGCTTCTGGCTGCGCTTAACCAATCTATCGTGCCTTTGACGACTGAAGTGAAAGACGGTGATGAAGTTGCTTTCTTCCCACCAGTGACTGGAGGCTAAGCATGGATCCAAGAGTATTAGTGACAGCTGAGGATTTCTATGTAGGCGACGAATACGACTACTTGGCTCAAGGTACAGCTGCCGGAGCGATTGTGACGTTCGTTGGTAAAGTGCGCGACATGAACCTTGGCGACAATGTGATTGGTTTGTCTCTGGAGCACTATCCGGGTATGACAGAAAAATCACTGAGCGAGATCTGTGACCAAGCTGAGGCTCGCTGGCCTATTCAGAAGATGCGTGTTATCCACCGTGTAGGTGACTTAGATATCGGCGACCAGATTGTTTACGTTGGTGTATCCAGTGCACACCGTGGTGCTGCATTTGAAGCCTGTGAATTCGTTATGGACTTCCTGAAAACCAAGGCTCCCTTTTGGAAAAAGGAACGCACGACCGAAACGACGCGTTGGGTTGATTCTCGTGATTCAGACACGAAAGCAGCGGAACGCTGGGAGAAGTAATTTCTCTTAAAGTGATGTTGCTTCAGCATTTACTCATTTGTATATGAGACAGTCAAAAACCGACCACTTAGGTCGGTTTTTTTGTACCTGCTATAAATCTATTTATAGACAATCATTGATTTGACAAATGATAATTCATTGTGGTTGCATATAAATTCAGCGCGTAATTTTGTCTTAATTGGTGCATTGGATAACCCGGTTTGGTGCAGAGCATTATGCTGTCTTGTATAAAGTGATTATCCTCACAAATAGTGTAGACGGTTTAGGTGATATGTGATGTGCAATTAGATTTCATGTGGCATTAATGTTAATTTGCGCTCAGTGTTCTAGCATAAGATGCTAAAAAAAAGTATCAACACAGATACATCAACACTAAAGGCTGTTTTTTAATTAATCCCTCTACGCAAGTCACTACTGATTTGGGGTTTTTTAGATATTTACACTGATACCTTAAGTATTTTGGAGAATTATCCGATTTTTTGCGACTTGTTTGTGGCAAATTACTTCAATGGTTGATAGTGTGTGCCTCAATCTTTGTAAGGTTTTAGATTTTTATGCTTAAATTTTGAGCTAAATAAATCTAAATCACTGCCGTTCAGTGAACCAAGCAAAGAAGTCATGGATGCAATACATAAAACTTGGAGTTTATTAAATGTACAAGAATAAAATCACTCAGGCCCTTCTTCTAGGTGCTGGTTTGGCAGTGGCTGCCTCTTCTACTCTTTCTATCGCTGCTGAAGTTCCAGCAGGCACAGAACTGGCAAAAGTTCAGGAACTTGTTCGCGGTAACGGTACTGAAGTTGCAACTATCGACCCACACAAATCTCAAGGTGTACCAGAATCTCACGTAATTCGTGATCTTCTAGAAGGTCTAGTGAACCAAGACGGCGACGGCAACACTATCCCTGGTGTTGCGGAAAGCTGGGAAACGACAGACAACAAAACATTCACTTTCCACCTACGCAAAGACGCAAAATGGTCTAACGGCGATCCTGTAACAGCTCAAGATTTTGTATACAGCTGGCAACGTGCAGTTGATCCTGCAACGGCTTCTCCATACGCTTGGTACATGGAATACACCAAGATGGCGAATGCGAAAGATATCGTAGCGGGTAAGAAAGACAAGAGTGAACTAGGCGTTAAAGCAGTGGATGCAAACACTCTAGTTGTTGAATTAGAAACAGCGGTACCATACTTCGTAATGATGATGGGCCACACAACAATGAAGCCAGTACACCAGGCAACTGTTGAAAAATACGGTGACCAGTGGACTAAGCCAGAGCACTTTGTTGGCAACGGTGCATTCTCTGTTGATAAATGGGTTGTTAACGAGCGTCTAGTACTCAAGCGTAACGAACAGTACTGGGACAACGATAAAACAGTTCTTAACAAAGTAACGTTCCTACCAATCGAAAACCAAGTAGCGGAAATGAACCGTTTCCTATCTGGTGAAATCGATTTCACAAACGAACTTCCAACTGAGCACTTCAAGCGTCTTCAAAAAGAGTACGCAGAAGATGTATCTGTAGCGGGTAACCTATGTACTTACTACTACATCTTCAATACGAAGAAAGCACCATTTGATGATGTTCGTGTTCGTCAAGCAATCTCTTACGCGATCGACCGTGATATCGTAACAGGTGCTATCCTAGCGCAAGGTCAAAAACCTGCTTACTTCCTAACGCCTGAAATCACTGCTGGCTTCAACCCTGAGCTACCTGCTTACGGTAAGATGTCTCAAAAAGAGCGTAACGCAGAAGCAGAGCGTCTTCTTGCAGAGGCGGGCTACGGTAAAGACAACCCACTTAAATTCAACCTACTTTACAACACTTCAGAGAACCACAAGAAGATTGCTGTAGCACTAGGTTCAATGTGGAAGAAAACACTAGGTCTTTCAGTAACACTTGAAAACCAAGAGTGGAAAACATACCTATCTTCTAAAGACTCTGGTGACTTCGAAGTTGCACGTGCCGGTTGGTGTGGTGACTACAACGAAGCGTCTTCTTTCCTAACACTAATGAAGAGTAACAACACTACTGGTGGTGTTCACTACGATAGCGCGGCTTACGATCAAATCATCGACAAAGCACTTAACTCTACTTCAGAAGAAGAGCGCGAAGCACTTTACCTAGAAGCTGAGAAGTTGATGGCTAACGATATGCCAATCGCTCCTATCTACCAATACGTGAAATCTCGTCTACTTAACCCGCATGTCGGTGGCTTCCCAATCAACAACGCGGAAGACAAGATCTTCTCGAAAGACCTATACATCAAAGCTCAATAATCAGCTTCGATTCAAAAGTTAATATAAATATAACGATACAGGCACTACATGCGCAGGGCGCGCATGTAGCGTCTTTCTAATTTTAATTGTCACAGACTGAAAGAGTGAGTTTATGCTTAAATTCATTATGAAACGGATATTTGAAGCGATTCCAACCATGTTGGTGTTGATCACTATATCTTTCTTTCTT
This sequence comes from Vibrio sp. 10N.286.48.C11, assembly GCF_041469805.1. NCBI lineage: Bacteria > Pseudomonadati > Pseudomonadota > Gammaproteobacteria > Vibrionales > Vibrionaceae > Vibrio > Vibrio sp. 10N.286.48.C11. Next base: position 40,699 of record NZ_JBFRLK010000088.1, read on the forward strand.
ATGCGTTTCGCACCGGGTAACCCGTTTTCAAGCGAGCGTCCATTACCGCCAGAAGTTATGGCTAACATCGAAGCTAAATACGGCTTGGATAAACCAGTATTTGAACAATACACTACGTATTTGACAAATATCTTACAAGGTGACTTCGGTCCCTCTTTTAAATACCAAGATTACACAGTAAATGAGCTGATCGCGGTTGCACTTCCAGTATCTGCGAAGGTAGGTTTCGTTGCCTTTATCTTCACACTATTGATGGGGGTCACCGTCGGGACGATTGCCGCCTTGAAGCACAATACCTGGGTCGACTACACCATAATGTCGACCGCCATGCTCGGGGTGGTGATGCCATCCTTCGTGTTGGCACCGGCGCTTATTTACCTTTTCTCCCTGCACTGGAACATATTCCCAGCAGGTGGTTGGCATGGCGGTACATTTATGTACATCGTGCTGCCTGTTATCGCGATGTCTCTTCTTTACGTAGCAACCTTTGCTCGTATTACTCGCGGTAGCATGATTGAAACGCTAAACAGTAACTTTATCCGAACTGCGCGTGCAAAAGGTCTAAGCTACCGTTATATCATTCTAAAACATGCACTTAAGCCAGCAATGCTACCTGTTGTTTCTTACATGGGACCTGCGTTCGTAGGTATCATCACAGGTTCAGTTGTTGTTGAAACCATCTTCGGCCTACCAGGTATCGGTAAGCTGTTTGTTAACGCCGCGTTTAACCGTGACTACTCGCTAGTAATGGGTGTAACCATCTTGATTGGTTTCCTATTCATCTTGTTCAACGCAATCGTTGATATTTTGCTAGCGCTTATTGACCCGAAAATTCGCTACTAACAGGGACGCATGGTTATGTTGAAGAAAAAAGAAAATTTAGAAGCGATCGAAAAGTTCTCTGAGAGCTTAGAGATTGAAGGTCGTAGTTTGTGGCAGGACGCGCGCATTCGTTTCATGCGAAACAAAGCTGCGATGGTGAGTCTGTTCATTCTTACGCTTATGGTACTGGCAGTTATCTTCTTACCAATGCTGGCTCAGTACACTTATGATGATACTGACTGGTACGCAATGCACGTTGGTCCGAATGCGGATCACTGGTTTGGTACAGATAGCTTAGGTCGTGATTTGTACGTTCGTACTCTTGTCGGTGGCCGCATCTCATTGATGGTTGGTGTGATGGGTGCCTTCGTAGCGGTACTGATTGGTACGCTTTACGGTGCAGCTTCAGGCTTCATCGGCGGTCGTACTGACCGAGTGATGATGCGTATCCTAGAGATCTTGTACGCGGTACCATTTATGTTCCTAGTAATCGTCCTGGTAACGTTCTTTGGTCGTAACATCATCCTAATCTTCGTTGCTATTGGTGCGATTGCTTGGCTAGATATGGCGCGTATTGTACGTGGTCAAACGCTGAGCTTGCGTAGTAAAGAGTTCATTGAAGCCGCACACGTATGTGGTGTAAGCAAATGGAAGATCATTACACGTCACATCGTACCGAACGTACTGGGTATCGTAGCGGTTTATTCTACGCTGCTTATTCCAAGCATGATCCTTACAGAATCATTCTTATCTTTCCTTGGTCTTGGTGTTCAAGAGCCTATGACAAGCTGGGGCGCATTGCTTCAAGAAGGCTCGCAAACAATGGAAGTTGCAATCTGGCAATTAACATTCCCTGCGGCATTCATGGTAGTTACGCTGTTCTGCTTTAACTACGTAGGTGATGGTCTGCGCGACGCGCTTGATCCAAAAGACAGATAACGAAATAGCAATTAAAAGCTATAAAAGATTAAGGAAGCAATAATGAGCTTATTAGATGTCAAAGATCTGCGCGTCGAATTTACCACGCAAGATGGTATCGTAACCGCAGTAAACGACTTGAACTTCTCACTTAACCAAGGCGAAACGCTGGGTATTGTTGGTGAGTCGGGTTCAGGTAAATCACAAACGGTATTTGCACTGATGGGGCTGCTGGCTAAAAACGGCATCATCTCAGGCAGTGCAAAGTTTGAAGGCAATGAAATCCTCAACCTGCCTGAAAAAGCGCTGAACAAGGTTCGTGCTGAACAGATCGCAATGATCTTCCAAGATCCAATGACGTCACTGAACCCTTACATGAAAGTAAGTGATCAGTTGATGGAAGTACTTATGCTGCACAAAGGCATGGGTAAAGCAGAGGCGTTTGAAGAATCAGTACGCATGCTTGAAGCGGTTAAAATCCCTGAAGCACGTAAGCGTATCACCATGTACCCACACGAATTTTCTGGCGGTATGCGTCAGCGTGTGATGATCGCAATGGCACTGCTGTGTCGTCCTAAATTACTTATCGCTGATGAACCAACAACGGCACTGGATGTAACCATTCAAGCGCAAATCATGGAATTGCTGAACGAACTTAAAGATGAGTTCAATACGGCAATCATCATGATCACCCATGACTTGGGTGTTGTTGCTGGCTCATGTGACAAAGTACTTGTGATGTACGCGGGTCGTACAATGGAGTACGGCACGGTTGATGAAATCTTCTACGAGCCAAGCCACCCATACGCGGAAGGCCTGCTTAAAGCGATTCCTCGTTTGGATACCGAAGGTGAAATTCTACCGACGATTCCAGGTAACCCACCTAACTTACTTCGCCTACCAACAGGTTGTCCTTACCAAGACCGTTGTCACCGTGTAATGGACCGTTGTAAGCAAGAAGCACCGATTTTGCAGCCATTTGCTAAAGACCGTCAGCGTGCTTGTTTTTCAGACTGGGAGACTTGGACAAAATGAGTAAAGAATTACTATTAGATATTAAAGACCTGAAAGTTCACTTTAGCATTGCAGCTAAGTCTGCTTGGCCTTGGGCAAAACCATCAAACCTTAAAGCGGTTGATGGGGTTGATGTTCACCTTTACGAAGGCGAAACACTAGGCGTAGTGGGTGAGTCTGGTTGTGGTAAATCAACTTTTGCCCGTGCGATTATCGGCTTGGTTGAAGCGACTGAAGGTCAAGTGATGTGGTTAGGTCAAGACCTAACTAAGATGCAGGAAGTGAAGCGTCGTGAGACTCGTAAAGAGATTCAGATGATCTTCCAAGACCCGCTAGCGTCGCTTAACCCACGTATGTCAGTAGGCGATATCATTGCTGAGCCTCTAGAGACTTTCTTCCCTGAACTTTCTAAACAAGAAGTGAAGGACAGAGTTAAAGAGATGATGGCAAAGGTTGGTCTACTACCAAACGTAATCAACCGTTACCCACATGAATTCTCTGGTGGTCAGTGTCAGCGTATTGGTATTGCACGTGCGCTTATCTTGAAGCCTAAGATGATCATCTGTGATGAACCGGTTTCTGCACTCGATGTATCTATCCAAGCTCAAGTAGTTAACCTTCTGAAAGAGCTACAGAAAGAACTTGGTTTGTCTTTGGTATTCATCGCGCACGATTTGTCAGTGGTTAAACACATTTCTGACCGTGTCTTGGTGATGTACCTAGGTAACGCGGTAGAGCTTGGTGAATCAGATGCCTTATTCTCTGACCCTAAGCACCCGTACACCAAAGCGTTGATGTCTGCCGTTCCGATTCCAGACCCTCGTCTAGAGCGCAACAAAACGATTCAGATGTTGGAAGGTGATTTACCATCGCCAATCAATCCTCCATCAGGTTGTGTGTTCCGTACACGTTGCCCACAAGCAACAGAGGCGTGTGCGCAAACTAAGCCAACTATCCAAGGCGATGACGTACACGCAGTATCTTGCTTGCACGTGCAAGTCTAGAGCCTATTTAAACCGGTTCAGCCTGTGACAGGCTTAAGCGCAACTTGTTTATGAGTTGCGCTTTTTTTGGTGCGCCGAGC
>NZ_JBFRLK010000089.1:0-51522 GCF_041469805.1 Vibrio sp. 10N.286.48.C11
CGGAAGCTGGTCACATCATCACTTTGAGTGGTGTAAGTAATAGTTTGAGTTGAGCTAACCGCGCTACCGCTTGGTGCAGAGCCATCACTCAGATTGGTTTCCGACAAATTCACAGTTGGCACATTATCAATGGTCGGAATATCACCATCGGTAATGGTCAGCGTGACGGTTGAGGTAAGCACATCGTTATCGGAGTCACTAGATGTCACCACGATTGATTTCACAATGTCTTCGTTCAGCGTGTGGTCGAGATTGCGGTTGGGATCAAAGCGCACTTCGCCTTGAAGCGTGATAAATAGTTCGCCTTCAGTAAAACTGAATTGCTGTTCACCATTGTCATTCTGATCAAGGGTTCGTAGTTGACCGTCATAAGTAAACTGAGTGATCGTCGCGCCATCAGCACTCTGATTTGGCATCACATCAATGGTGTTAGTTGTTACCGTACCATCTGCAAGATTGGGCTCGACGATATCTAACGCACTATCTTGCATGATTTGAACATCATCACCGATAGTGACATTTAACGGAGACATCAGTGAATCATCGCCGTCACTGTCTACCGCATAAACAGGCAGATCAAAGCTGAGCTCGTTGTTACCACGGGCATCTTGATGGTCCAACGCTTCAATGAGTGTGAACGTGTATTCACCTAATGTGGTGCTAGAAAAACTCAGCGTGAATACCGTGGTTTCGACATTCGTCGCACTAGTAGTAAAACCAATGTAGTCACCCGACCCTGTCGGCTCTTCACGTAACTCAACGGCTAAACCGTTCGATTTAAGATCATCGTTAGTATTGAATTCCGTTGGTTCAATTCGGAAACGAACCACATCATCACTTTGGTTGGTATATGTGATGGTTTGAGTGGAGCTCACCGCGCTGCCACTAGGAGCGGAGCCATCAGTCAGATTTGTTTCAGAAAGGGTTACGCTTGGAATAACGTCAATCGTAGGGTTACCACCATCAGTAATCGTCAGCGTTACGGTAGAAGTCAGAGAATCGTTATCGAAGTCACTTGAAGTCACCACAATCGACTTCACGATGTCTTCGCTCGTTGTGTGGTCTAAATTACGATTTGGCTCAAAGCGTACTTCTCCTCCAAGAGTGATATATAGCTCGCCTTCCGTGAAGCTAAATTGCTGTTCGCCTGAAATGCTTTGATCCAGTGTGTTTACGACACCGTCATAAGTAAACTGAGTGATTGTCGCGCCGTCAGCACTTTGCGTTGGCATCACATCGATCATATTGGTCGTTACAATACCACCAGCCAAATCAGCAACATTCGGTTCAACGATATCTAATGTGCCGTCTTGCATGATTTGAACATCATCACCGATGGTCACATTCAGTTGCGAAACCAATGAATCATCGCCGTCTGTGTCAACCGCATAAACAGGTAGATCGAAGCTCAGATCGTTATTATCTAAACCATCCGCATGGTCTAACGCTTCAAGCAAAGTAAAGGTATATTCGCCCAAAGCACTTGTAGAGAAAGCAATCGTGAATACAGGAACTTCAGCGTTCAAGCCATCAGTAATAAAGCCTATGTAAGTACCTGGATTAGCCGAATCTTCTTTAATCTCTACCGTAAACCCATTGGACGTCAGAGCACCACCGACATTGAACTCGGCTGGTTCAATACGGAAACTCGCCACATCATCACTGCCTGCAGTAAAGGTAACCGTCTCGGTAGCGCTGACCGCACTTCCGCTTGGAGAAGATCCATCAGCAAGGTTGGTTTCTGAGAGAGTAACAGGCGGGATCAAATCAATGATTGGATCTTGGCCATCAGTGATACTTAGCTCAAGCGATGAAGTGTCAGTGTCTCCATCACCATCTTCAGCTAAAAACGAGAACTGTTTGACGAGAGTTTCACTGCTTGAGTGGTCGATATCACGAGCGACTTCAAAACTAAAATCGCCATTTAGTGAGATGGTTACAACACCTTCAGTAAAACTGAATGTTTGAACAGCATCTGGCAGCAAGCTCTGATCTAGTGAGTAATCAACACCATCATAGTTAAAAGATTGAATTGTCGAGCCATCAGCACCTTCGAAGTTGAATAGGTTATACGAAACAACGGTATCGCCGGCTAAAGTTGGTTCCGTGACTGACTCAACTTTATCAACTAGCTCAACAACATCATCTGTGACATTAACGAGAATCTCTGCGGCTTCTGGTGTACTCGAACCGCCAGATAGTGCAGAACGGTCGCCATCTGCATCAACAGCATAAATTGGCAATGCAAAAGTTAGCAGCGCATCTTCAGCGCCTTGATGAGAAAGTTCTTCATAAAGATTAAACTCATAGTTGCCCAATGAAGGGCTATCAATTTTAACATCAAAGACCGTAATTCGAGAACCATTGACTTCAACATAGCCTTCGTACGTTCGCACACCATTGGTTTCATCAACCAGCTCGAGTAACACAACCTCACCGTTAGATATCAGTGTGCCAGCGGTATTAAACTCTGCAGGTTCAAGTTCATGATGATCGATAATGTCACTATCAAAAATTTCTGAGGTGACACTGCCACTTCCTGATACGGTTGCCGTCCCCTCTTGAGAACCGCCAACAATGCCAGCTTCATCAACATCAATACTGTCGACATTGGTAATGACTGGTTTATCACCATCAGAAATAGCGAGGTTGATGGTATTGGTTACGACATCTTGGTCAAAATCGGTAACCGTGATTGGCAAAGAGAAAGAAAGCGAATCAGTGCCGACTTGCTCTATTGGTCTCAACTGCTCAAATCGATAGGTACCGTCAGTATCTAAGCTAACGGTTAAAATAACGTCGCCGCTACCTTGGATTGACAGTGTGATGGTACTTCCATCGGCAGACAAAGATGCAACGGTCGCCTGATTATCGCTGAGCACGCCATCAAATTGAGCAAGTGCGCTTGAGTCAAAAACAGCTGACTGTAGATTATCACTACCAATATTTGAAAACGTGCCTTCAATTGCAGCACTGCTTGTTTCAACGTTAGAGATACTCACACTTTCAGCAGACGGATCGACCCCATCAACCACGGCAACTTGCGCATTAATTGGTGTTGCTAATGGGTTTCCGGCGGTGTCTTCACCTTGAATATCAAAAGTGATGTTAATTTGATCGCCTGTATAGGAAACCTGGCCACCACCAACAGATGTTACGTGATCAATTGGTTGAGAAATCGTTGTGATCAGTGAAAGCTCAGCGTTGTTTCCAACACTAACAACATCGATGTCGATGCGTAATACTTCATCGGTGCCTTGAACACCAATGATAGAGTTCGTCGCCGCATCATAAGTAAACGTAACGGGCTGACCACTTGAGGTAATATCACTGTTTAGATCTGTGAGTAGCGAAGCGAGGGACAGTGCATCTGGAGCGAAAGAATCAGGGGAGAGCGCTAAACTACCAGCAATAATCGTTTCAGTAGTTGTAATAGATTGGGGGTAGGTATTATCAGAAATGGAGCCTTCAGTGAGCACTTCACTGATTGATTGACCGCCCAATGAACGAGTTATTGTTCTAAATTGTTCTCTATCTTCATCAACCGATTGATCTGCTAAACCTGCGGTTTCAAAGAATGTCGATGGCTGAGTCTGTGTGTAGTTGTAATCAATAGTGACAAAGCCGGAGTTTGCAGAACCTTGTCCAGCACCAGCGGCCGTTGCCTCTAGGATTTGAGTCGGATCGGCACCACCTAAAATGGCTTCTTGAATTGCAGCAAGGTCGTCTTCGGTGAAGGTTTCTGCGTCCGCTTGCTGTAAGTCAAAATTAACCTCACCGGCTATTGGGGCGTCTACCCATGCTGCATTTTCATCAATACAACCGACACAATTCTCTGCAACTGGAATTGAATCATTCTGCACACCTAATACAAGTTCTGACTTGTTGGCCGTAATCACGATCTCATTTTCACGGATGATATCGCCAATTGAAATTTTTCTTGCGCTGCCGTCTGGCTTAACGACCACAACATGTCCACTAACTGCCTCAACTACAGCAACCTGGCGTGAAACTTCGATATCCATATATCCCCCGTAGTCACAAAACACTGCTCTCGAGCGCTGTGAAAATTATTGGTAATAACAATTTCAGGTTTCACTTGAATACATACTTAGCTCTCATCAATGACAATCCATTGTTACGCCTAACTGGCCTGAAATGAGAAAGTATTTCACCTGTTTTTTTATAGTTTACTTACTCTTAAGACTAGTCTTCCCCATAAAAAATGCCATGTCTGTGCTAAGAGGCGCCTTTTCACAAACCGAGGGATTCTTGTTGGAGTTTGAATAACTTAGTTAAAAGTTAGTATGGTATTGATTTATATGCAAATAAATTCACAATGTAATTACACCTCATTATTTATAATATATACAGCAATAAAGTTGATAAATCATTAGCAAACATGGGGTATTGATTGAGGCTTTCTATACGTCCACAGTAAAGCAGAAGTAATTCCCATTTGTGAGACAATAACCAGAGGATAGGTGGTGGAGTTTGTATCAAAAACAATAAAACAAGTTGCATAAAATGTATATATCGGAATTTTAACCAACTGATAAACAACAGCTCCCCTCTTCAATTTGGTCACAGGTTGTTTTCTGGAAGTGACAAAAAAAGCCCACTAAGTTAAACCTTAGTGGGCTTTAAAATCAGTATATAGCGTTACGCTGTTAACAATGACACACTATTATTTAGCAAGGCGATTTGCAGTCCAAACGTAAAGCAGCTCGAGAGCAATCGTCGCACCAGCTAATGCTGTAATCTCGCTTTGGTCATACGCTGGAGAAACTTCTACAACGTCCATACCAACCATATTGATGCCTTGCAGGCCTCGGATGATTTTCAAAACTTTATCTGAATTCAAACCGCCGCATACCGGAGTACCTGTACCTGGGGCAAAAGCAGGATCCAGACAATCGATATCAAACGTTAGGTAAACTGGCTTATCACCGACAATGCCTTTCACTTGAGCAATGATCTCGTCCACGCTCATGTCGTTCGCTTGCATCGCGTTAATAACGTTAAAGCCGTGGCCTTCCTGCTTGTACTCTGTACGAATACCAATTTGCACTGAATGTTCAGGCGAAATTAAACCTTCATTTGGCGCATGGTAGAACATAGTGCCGTGATCGTAACGACTGCCCTGACTGTAAGTGTCAGTGTGCGCGTCGAAGTGAATCAAAGCCATCTCACCGTACTTCTTGCCGTATGCTCTAAGTAAAGGTAGTGTAATGAAGTGATCGCCACCTAAACCTAACAGAGTTTTACCACTGTTTAGAGTCGCATCAGCCGCCGCTTCCAAACGTTGAGTTAGGTCTTCTGCATCACCACAATCAAACACAAGGTCGCCAGCATCAATCACTGAAGTATGTTCAAATACATTGAAGTCCCAAGGGAATTTTTTGCCTTCCCACGCCAAGTTCACCGACGCACGACGAATCGCATCAGGCCCCATACGAGCCCCCGGTCGACCCGACGTAGCCATATCTAACGGCGCGCCCAGCACAACCACATCAGCATCATTGTCGATTGGATTTTGCACCAATGGACGACGCATAAACGTCATTGCATTGGAGTACAGCGAGTAATCTGGTTTAGTAAATAGATCGTTCATTAAAAATCCTCAAGATAGGTATAACCCATCAAGCCTTGCTCTAACTCTTCAAGTACGCTTTGTTGCTCTTGATCTGGTACTTTCGCCGTGACCAAATCTTTGTAGTTCTGACGAATCAGATCCGTATCGATGTGAACATAACGCATCATGTCTTCAACCGTGTCGCCTTCGTTGATGTAGTCAATGTTCGCTTCTCCGCTCTCATCAACGTTCACCACCACACTGTGCGTATCACCAAATAGGTTATGCATATCACCCAAGATCTCTTGGTATGCGCCTACTAAGAAGAAGCCCATCAGGTAAGGTTCGTCTGGATTCCATGCTGGAACTGGCAACGTTGTTTCAATGCCCTGGCCGTCAACATACTGATCGATCGTACCGTCAGAGTCACAGGTGATATCCAATACAACAGCGCGTCGCTCGTCCGCATTATCCAAACCACTTAGAGGCAACACAGGGAATACCTGATCGATACCCCAAGCATCTGGCAACGATTGGAACAACGAGAAGTTAACAAAGAACTTGTCGGCTAAACGCTCGCTCAGCTCATCCAAAATAGGACGGTGGTAACGGTTCTTAGTGCTCATGCGAGTGCTAAGCTCGTAGTTAATACGCAAAGACATTTGCTCTGCCCAAGCACGATGCTGAAGATTCAGCATACCGGTCGCAAATTGGTTGTGCGCTTCTGCAATATCGCTCTGAGTGTCGTTATAGATCTCAATCAACGCACGGTCATCATTACCAGCATCGAGCTCTAAGAAGTTCTTCCACATGTTGTTTAGCAACATTGGAGCGTCAGCTTCAGGCGCAGCCATGTCTTCCGGAGAATAGCTTTCAGTACCAATCACGTTGGTGATCAACACAGCATGGTGCGCTGTCAGTGAGCGACCAGATTCTGAAATGATCACAGGTTGTGGCTGATTGTAGAGCTTACAAATGTCCCCTACTGTCATCACGATGTTACGAGCGTACTCAAGCAAGCCGTAGTTCATTGAGTTTGAAGATTGACTGCGTGTGCCGTCGTAATCGACCGCCAAACCGCCACCAACATCCAAGAACTTCAGTTGAGCTCCAATATCACGCAGTTCACAGTAGAAACGAGCCGCTTCACTCACACCATTTCGCACATCACGAATGTTCGCCATTTGCGAACCTAGGTGGAAGTGCACGAGTTCAAGTACATCCAGCTGGTCTTCGGCTTTCAAGCGTTCGATAACAGTAAGCACTTGTGATGCAGACAAACCGAATTTCGACTTCTCACCACCACTTGCTTGCCATTTACCTGCACCTTGAGAAGCAAGACGAATACGTAAACCCAAACGAGGTTTTACGCCAAGTGCTTTCGCTTCAGAAAGAACAAGATCAAGCTCAGACAACTTCTCTAGAACGATAAAGACTTTGTGGCCTAGCTTTTCGCCAATCAGCGCAAGACGGATGTATTCTCTGTCTTTGTAACCGTTACACACGATCACAGAGCTCGCTTTTTGAGCCAGCGCCAATACCGCTAATAGTTCAGGTTTGCTGCCCGCCTCTAGTCCTAGCTGCTTTTGCTCTAATTGAGCTTGGCTCGCTAAGATCTCATCAACCACTTCTTTTTGTTGGTTAACTTTAATCGGATAAACAAGTAGGTAACGATTGTCGTACTGATATTCGTCGATCGCTTGGTTAAATGCGTTACAGATATTGTGCACACGTTGATGCACTATTTGAGGAAAACGCACAAGAGCAGGTAAACCAATATTTCTTTGCTCTAACTGTTTTACGATCTTACTTAGTGGGACTTGATGATCCGTCTCGCTCGGTGAAAGATACACCTCACCGTTATCATCAATTCCATAAAAACCTTGGCTCCAGTGCTTTACATTATACTCAGCACGGATGCGTTCCAAATTAACCGAATTTTCCAATTCTAGAGACCTCACACTATAGGGCCATCGACAGAAGATACCTCTTTGGAATAGCGAGGTATAACCCAACAAAAAGCGTTCAAAAACGATTTGTTGGCTGCATTAACCGATATTATTAAGAGCGAGTCCAACCATTGATATTTGTGGTGACGATTACGTTCTTTTATCGACAGATCGACTTAAAATGACAGGTAAGGAATTACAAGGTTTTAGGGTAAAAAACAGGCTGAAGCGCATTAAATATAAAGCAATTTCTCACATTAAATTAGGGAGAAAAAATGTGCAGAAACCAAAAGATTTTTAGTAAATTGAGTGAGGTTAAGTCAGAGTTGTGACAAATATAAGCACTTCACAATCTGAACTCTCGCTATCACCAACACAGCTTGTGTCCCGCGATTCGATGCCGATAAACACTTCATTCTTCCTACTAGAACTCGCTCACTTCAATGTTGTAACCGCTCAATTTTTGAACTTTTCTCGCGCATATCTTGTATTCGGTTCAATCTTCTTGTAATTTTAACTGACCAACCAATCGGTCAGCCTTCGAATTTAGGGGATACTATGAGCCATAATCTAGACCTTGAACCAAACACGTCGAGCACCAACGACATGGATCAAATGTTCAACCGACAAAAAGATCACTACCGCAATAACGTTAATCCTACGCTTGAGCAGAGAAGAGAAAACCTCTCAGTATTAAAAGCGTTGTTAATGCGCTATCAAGAGCAATTGATTGAGGCAGTATCTGAAGATTATGGCCATCGAGCAAAGCACGACAGCTTGATTGCTGATATCACCCCTTCTCTTCACCAAATTAATTACAGTGATAAGAACCTTAAGAAATGGTTGAAGCCATCTCGTAGAAAAGCAGGCTTGATGCTAACACCAGCGAAGATCACTGTTCACTATCAACCGGTAGGCGTTGTAGGCATTATCGTTCCTTGGAACTTTCCTATAATGCTCTCTTTAGGTCCTCTCATCACTGCGTTAGCGGCGGGCAACACTGCAATGCTCAAGATGTCCGAGTTTACTCCTGCGACCAACCGAGTTTTGAAAACCATGCTGGCCGAAGGCTTTAGTGAAGATCAAGTCGCGATTATCGAAGGCGAAGCGGATGTTTCCGCTAAATTTAGCCAACTGCCGTTTGACCATATCCTTTTCACAGGCTCGACCTCTGTGGGTAAGCACGTCATGAGAGCAGCAGCCGACAACTTAACGCCAGTAACTTTGGAGTTAGGCGGCAAGTCTCCAACGATTATTGCTCCCGACTTTGATGTGGCTGACGCCGTTGAACGCATCCTGTTTGCAAAAAGCTTAAACGCTGGCCAGATTTGTGTGGCGCCCGATTACATCTTATTGCCGCGAGAAAAATCAGACGAGTTCATCACAGCCTATAAGCGTTATTTCAAGAAGCTTTATAAAGCCGGTATTGAGAGCAAAGACTTAACCTCAGTGATCAACATGCGCCAATACAATCGCTTGAAAGGTGTCATTGAAGACGCACAAGCCAAAGGCGCGGTTATTCACACGGTAACCGAACAAGCACAAGACGATGTAAACCACAGAATGACGCCGCACCTTCTCACCGAAGTGAACGATGAGATGCTCGCGATGCAAGAAGAGCTGTTTGGTCCTGTTTTGCCTATCGTGCCTTATGATTCCATCGAAGAAGCAATCAATTACATCACAGAGAGAGAACGCCCACTGGCTCTGTACCTAATGAGCCATAATAAAGAAACCCAAGACAAGCTTTTATCAGACACGCACTCTGGCGGCGTGTGTATTAATGATTCTTTGGTGCATGTGGTTGCAGAAGACGCACCATTCGGTGGCATCGGCCCTTCAGGCATGGGACACTATCACGGCATTGAGGGCTTCAAGACCCTTAGCCATGCCAAAACCGTTCTAAGTAGAGGAAAAATCAACTTCACCAAGTTAATGCATCCTCCTTACAACAACCCAATCAAGAAACTGATGTTCAAAGTACTCAATAGATGATCACCAAAAGACAAAAAATCCTAGATGCTGCACTCCTGCTCTTCTCTCAACAAGGGCTAGAGGGCACATCTACCGGACAAATAGCGAAAACAGCCGGCGTGGCAAAAGCGACGTTGTTCCACCACTTCGAGAATAAATCTCTATTGATTGATGAACTGTTTCGCGAGCTGAAGCTAGAGCTATTCTCGACCCTTCAACCGCACACTGATGTGGCTGTAGAAGATCGCTACCAAACCTTTAAGTTCATGTGGATCACAGGAATTGAGTGGGCATTAGAGAATCCGGTTGCGATGAAGTTCTTCACCAATGTTCATTTCGACCCAACGACTCAAACTCGAGAAGTGATTGTTTCACAGATGTTCGCATCGCTAGACGAGATCATTTTGAAAGGGCAACAAGATGGTGAATTGATGGTGTTGGACATTAACCTTGTTAGACACTTCATTCATAGCCACTTTCTGATTTGTGCAAACTGGCTGATTGAACAAAGCGAGTCTCCACCAGAGCAAACATCGAAGTACATCAACGATAGCTTTGATATGTGTTGGCGCGCCGTTGGTGGGCAAACCAAGTAGCTTTAAGCCCAAGGCTCTAAGCTCTAAGCTCTAAGCTCTAAGCTCTAAACCCAAAGATATAAGTTCTAGACTCAACTGATTTCCAATAATGATCACTAAAGCGCCACAAAGGCGCTTTAATTATTTGAACACAATTTAATCACCTCAACATATTGACTCAGAGTACGTTCTTTCAGTACCATCCCACCATCATTTCAAAAGAGAATAACGCCATAATGAAGTACTAACATCCTGACATCCGATTTATTTTTATAAAAATCATTTGGACACTCGGGGTTAGTGGGCGTTACTTCATCATCTATTTTGACGACAAATCAAGCTCTTAAAGATCCGTTTTTTGACAAACAAACATCTTTAAGATCAGTACCTCAAAGACAGGAACCATCTCAATACCGCTTTCTCTCTTTCATTGGTCATCTATCTAAGTAACGCCTTTGGCGATCTGTTGTTAGCATCCAGCAGGAGCTTGCACAGAAAAGCGCCTCACCCCTTTTACTCGTTTACACGTAAAGGGAGGTATTTCTATGCCGACTATATTAGCCAATAATCTCTCATTCCAACTCGATACTGGTGAGTGGTTATTCAAAAACATCACCTTTAATTTGAGCACTCGCCTCACAGGCCTAGTCGGAAGAAATGGGGCTGGAAAGTCATTGTTACTTTCGTTGCTCGTTGGACAAAAACAGCCCACAACGGGCAGTGTTTCGCGCCAAGGTTCAATCGGCTTTTACTCTCAGTTACCATCAACGCTACTGGATACCAACATCACCATCGCTGACTTCTTAGGACTCACCGAAAAGTTAGAAGCGTTAAGCGCCATAGAACAAGGTAGCTGTGAACTGCAGCACTTCAATATCGTTGGCGATGATTGGGATTTAGAGGCGCGTACCCAGCAGTTGCTAGGTACATTAAAGATCACTCGTGATTTGAACACACTTTGTTGCTCTTTGAGTGGTGGGCAACTCGCCCTGTTACAGCTTCATCAGCTATTCGTATCAAATAACGACATACTGATCCTCGACGAGCCTTCGAACCATTTGGATAACGACGGACGCAATTGGCTACTAGAACAATGCCAGTTGTTTGAAGGTAAGGTACTTGTCGTCAGCCATGATCGAAGCTTATTGAGACAAATGGAAGGTATCTACCATCTCAACAGTTTGGGGTTACGTTTCTATAAAGGAAACTACGATGACTACTTCAAACAAATGTCGAATCAGGCCGATGCACTAGATAAACAGATTGCACATCACCAATCCGAAAAGAAACGACTGGAGCGCCAAGCTCAAGCTAATAAGGAAAAAGCACAGCAACGTGAGTCTCAAGGTAATCGACTCAGAAAGTCCGGTAGCCAACCCAAGATATTATTGGATGCGATGAAAGATAAAGCAGGACGAACGCAAGGAGCATCAGCCACTAGTCAAAAGAACTTAAAGGACCAAAACCAACATAAGCTTCAATCTTTTAAAGAACAAAAGGAACAACTAAAACCACAGGCCTTGTATCTACAACAGAGTAATAACAGTAAAAAGAACTCGCTATTAACCGTTGAAGATTGCCATCTGAGTTTTGGTTCTGACGCTCGTATCAACTTTTCTATGTCGCAAGGTGAACGGTGTTATCTCACTGGTGCAAACAGCTGCGGAAAGTCGACGCTGTTAAAGGCCATTCATGGGCAACACTCGAACTATACAGGTTCCATTAAACGCTTAGGGTCCACAGTATACTTGGATCAACACTTTGGACTATTAGACACCAACGACACAATGTTCGATAGCCTGGTGACACATAGCGGCAGCATGACAGAAAGTGACGCACGAACCTTGTTAGCTGGTATTGGATTCAGACGAGACTCCGTCTACCGCAAAATAGCTCACCTAAGCGGTGGAGAGAAAATGAAACTGGCGATGTTGATCGTCAGCCATAAACAGGATTCGCCATTACTGCTGCTAGATGAACCAGACAATCACCTAGACATCGACTCGAAGCAAATATTGGCTTCGGCTCTGCGTGAATACCAAGGCGCATTCATCTTGGTCAGTCATGATAGCGATTTTGTTGAGGAGGTCGGCGTTAGCCAAAACCATATCCAGCTTTAACCTTCGTAAATTCGTTCACTTAGTTTAGTTAAGCGAGTATTCTTCCGGATACTCGCCTTTCTTGATTGAGACAAGTAAACTACGCGCCTCGAACATCTATTCATAAGGCTAAGGTTTGCATACTCTAGAACAATTAAAATCAGGGCAACTTAAAGGTATTAAGCGCTTAAAACTGTCGGAAAGTCTCACCGAGTTTCCTCTAGAAATCATAGAGCTTGCAGATTCTCTTGAGATCCTAGACCTTTCAGGTAATCAGCTGTCAGACCTACCAGCCGAGTTATCAAAGCTAACTAACCTGCGTATTATCTTCGCGTCGAATAACCTATTTACGCACCTGCCTGATGTTCTTGGGTCACTTTCTAAGCTTGAAATGATCGGTTTCAAGACCAACCAAATCAAAACCGTAAGTGAAGTATCTCTACCACCTCAATTACGCTGGTTGATCCTGACCGACAATAAGATTGAGGCCCTGCCTAGCTCACTAGGTGAAAGACCGCGACTACAGAAACTGGCATTGGCGGGTAACAAGATTCGCGTGTTACCAGAAAGCATGGAAAACCTATCCAACCTTGAGCTAGTTCGCCTGTCTGCAAACCAGTTGACTGAATTCCCAGAGTTCCTTATCAAGCTACCAAAACTGGCTTGGTTAGCGTTTGCGGGTAACCCGTTTTGCAAACACCCTAGCAGCTTAGATAGCGTGCCTGCGGTTAGCTCTCAAAGCTATTCACTGAATCAAGTACTTGGCCAAGGCGCATCTGGCGTGATCTCGCATGCAAGCTGGCTAAACAGCGACTTCGATTTTCCACAGGAAGTGGCGGTTAAAGTGTTTAAAGGCGAAGTCACCAGTGACGGCTACCCACATGATGAACTGGAAGCGTGCTTGCAGGCTGGACACCATAACAACTTGGTAAAATCTATCGCCCAAGTAGAGGAACAAGATTACCTAGCTTTGGTGATGGAACTCATTCCAAACAGCTACTACAACCTAGGGCTACCACCAACACTCGAGACTTGCACGCGTGATACTTTCCCAGAAGGTTTCGAACTTTCAATTGCTCAAATCAATAGCATTACAGAGCAGATGATTGATGTGTTTGAACACCTTCATGCCAATAAAGTCTCTCATGGTGATCTATACGCTCACAACACTTTAGTGAACGAACAAGGTCAGATGATCTTTGGTGACTTTGGCGCTGCGACTATCTACGGCTACCTAACTGAAGAACAGCAACAAGGTATTCGCCGAATTGAAGCACGTGCATTGAAGTACTTTATTGAAGACCTACTGACGATTTGTGCAAAGCAAGATCAAGACAGCGAGCTTTATACTCGATTGGCGAACTTCGAAGCTTAATAGAAGTATTCAGTCAGATTGAAGACAACAAAGCCAACATCACTGTTGGCTTTTTTATATGCTAATTAAACGAACCAGCGTTTAGCTTTCAACTTGAACAAGCTTCAAGTACGAATGCAGCTCTCCGCTCTTATACTCAACCGCAGAGTGAATATTAAGGTCAGCACGAGCCACAACAGCAAACTGGTAGCAGTTCTCACCCTTCAGAATCTCGACGTGTAACAAACCGTCTTTTAGTTGCCACTGCCCTGTTGTTTCAAATCGGTCGAACAAACGATATTCAATCAAAGAACCGTCAGCATTGAAGTGCACTTCAGTGATGTAACCGCCGGGGCAGCTCTTCACCCAAACTCGATTCTCGATATCACTGACCGTAAAGTTACGCCTTGTGTCACGCCACGCTAGAAAGCCTTCGCTATCATAAAGAGCAATGTCGAGATCAGTTCTAGAGATTAACGGCTGCTCATTTTGCTCACGACAATAAAGTTGAAGCAAAATTTGCTGAACTGTTTCGCTCTGTAATTCACTCATTGTGGCTTCCCTTTATCATTGCTCTGCGCTAGACGCAGTATTGATCAACAAATTCTATTTAAAGCGGGCTACACAAGCTCGTAAGAAACCACATACAGTTGAGAGATACCCGGGTAGATATCTTGAATCACGTCTTTCAGTACTTGCAGCGTCATGTTCTCTTGCTGAGCATGGAACTCACCTAAGTCATCAAACAAAATTGGCTCAACGCTGATGATCTTAAGATTACAGAACACACGGTCTTGCTCTAGCGTCGATACTTCCACAACACTGCCTGGCTGGTAGTCTCGCTCAGATTCATCACGAATAGTAATCGTCTTCTTGCCAGATAGGATGTCAGTTTCAAAACGTTCGAAGAACGTCATAGTGGTCGGTGCGGTCATTTATTTCGGTCGCTTTACATTTAAAGGTTAGGTAAATGTTTATATACCAGAATGCGTGTTCAAGCGAATAAAAATTAGGTGCGAGATGCGAGATGCGAGATGCGAGATGCGAGATGCGAGATGCGAGAGAGTATGGCAAAGCCAAATTACAGGCAATAAAAAAGGAGAACCGAAGTTCTCCTTTTCTTAAACCTTTAAGCTAACTCTAAATTATAGAGATGCTTTCGCTTTTTCAACTAGAACAGCAAATGCTGCTTTGTCGAATACTGCGATGTCAGCAAGAATCTTACGGTCGATCTCGATAGATGCTTTCTTTAGGCCATTGATGAAACGGCTGTAAGATAGACCATTTTGACGAGATGCCGCGTTGATACGTGCAATCCAAAGTTGACGGAATTGACGTTTCTTGTTGCGACGGTCACGGTAAGCGTATTGACCAGCTTTGGTAACTGCTTGGAAAGCTACGCGGTAAACACGTGAACGTGCTCCGTAGTAACCTTTAGCTTGTTTTAGAACTTTCTTATGACGTGCACGAGCTTGTACACCACGTTTTACGCGAGGCATTATGCTTCTCCTAAACTAAACGAATTTATAAACTAAAAAGAATTAAGCGTATGGCATCATACGTAGAACTTGAGCAACTTCACATTTAGGAAGGATCGAGTTCGGACGTAGCTGACGCTTGTTCTTAGTAGTACGCTTAGTCAGGATGTGACGTTTACCAGCGTGCTTAAACTTAATACCACCAGCAGTTTTCTGGAAACGCTTAGCAGCACCTTTGTTGGTTTTCATCTTAGGCATGATGAATAACTCCGCATTGTTGAGTTGTTAATAACATAGTAATTAGGGCGAATAAAACCCCGCAACCTGAGGCTGCAGGGTTCAATTACTTGCAAAGCCGTTAATTACTTCTTTTTAGGGGCCAACACCATGATCATCTGGCGACCTTCAATTCTCGTTGGGAAAGATTCGACTACTGCAAATTCTTCAGTATCCGCTTTCAAACGATTAAGAACGTCAACACCGATTTCTTGGTGAGCCATTTCGCGGCCACGGAAGCGAATTGTTACCTTCACTTTGTTGCCGTCTTCTAGGAAACCAGTCAGGTTGCGTAGTTTTACCTGATAGTCTCCAATATCAGTTCCAGGTCGGAATTTAATTTCCTTGATCTGAACCTGCTTTTGCTTCTTCTTCTGCTCTTTCGCAGCTTTGCTCTTCTCGAAGAGGAACTTACCGTAGTCCATCACACGACAAACTGGCGGCTCGGCGTTAGGGCTGATCTCTACAAGATCCATACCAGCTTCATTTGCAGCTTCCATCGCTTCAGCGATTGATACTACACCAACAGCTTCGCCGTCTGCGCCAGTTAGACGCACTTCACGAACGCCACGAATGTCACCGTTTAAACGGTGCTGGTTTTGTTTGGCCGGTTGTTGGCCACGTCTTCCGCCTTTAATAGCTATTCCTCCAGATTGAGCTTACGGCTTGAAACCTCGGCTTGGATGTATGAAATAAAGTCATCCACTTTAAATTTGCCAAGGTCCTTACCTTTACGTGTACGTACTGCAATTTCGCCGGCTTCCATTTCTTGGTCACCACACACAAGCATGAACGGTACACGTTTCAAAGTATGTTCGCGGATTTTAAAGCCAATCTTCTCATTTCTCAAGTCTGCTTTGACTCTAAATCCACTTTTTTGCAGTTTTTTCGTAATTTCTTGTACATATTCAGACTGTTTGTCTGTAATGCCCATTACAACTGCTTGTTCTGGCGCCAACCACGTTGGGAAGAAGCCAGCGTATTCTTCAATAAGAATACCAATGAAGCGTTCTAGTGAACCTAAAATCGCGCGGTGGATCATAACTG
The DNA here is from genome assembly GCF_041469805.1 of Vibrio sp. 10N.286.48.C11. Lineage (NCBI taxonomy): Bacteria > Pseudomonadati > Pseudomonadota > Gammaproteobacteria > Vibrionales > Vibrionaceae > Vibrio > Vibrio sp. 10N.286.48.C11. Next base: position 16,328 of record NZ_JBFRLK010000089.1, read on the forward strand.
GCGTGTGACGCTCGTTATCTTCACCTACGTAAGTAGCACCTAAACGTTCTGGTAATGCAAAATCGAGCTGCACTGTACCACATTGCCAAGCGCGGTCCAAACAATCATGCAAAGTAAATTCAATCTTAGGTCCGTAGAACGCACCCTCGCCTTCTTGAATCTCGTATGCAATGTCCATTGCCTCTAGCGCTTGCTTAAGGTCAGCCTCTGCACGGTCCCACATTTCGTCTGAACCTACACGCTGTTCTGGACGAGTAGATAGCTTAACAACGATGCTTTCGAAGCCGAAAGTTGTGTAAGTATCGTAAACCATTTCAATACAAGCTTTAACTTCTTGTTGAACTTGGTCTTCAGTACAGAATACGTGAGCATCATCTTGAGTGAAGCCACGAACACGCATAATGCCGTGAAGTGCGCCAGACGGCTCGTTACGGTGACATGAGCCGAACTCAGCCATACGTAGCGGTAGATCACGGTAAGATTTCAAACCTTGGTTGAAGATTTGAACGTGACCAGGACAGTTCATTGGCTTGATAGCGTATTCACGGTTCTCTGAAGAAGTAGTGAACATCGCTTCAGCGTACTTATCCCAGTGACCAGAGCGTTCCCAAAGAACACGGTCCATCATTAATGGGCCTTTAACTTCTTGGTAATCGTACTCAGTCAGTTTTTGACGAATAAATACTTCTAGCTCACGGAAGATAGTCCAACCGTTGTGGTGCCAGAACACCATGCCTGGTGCTTCTTGCTGCATGTGGAATAGGTCAAGCGCTTTACCGATTTTACGGTGGTCACGTTTAGCCGCTTCTTCTAGGCGCACAAGGTGAGCTTTAAGTGCCTTCTTGTCGTGGAATGCAGTGCCGTAGATACGTTGAAGCATCTTGTTGTCACTGTTACCACGCCAGTATGCACCCGCTACGTTAAGTAGAGTGAAGTGCTGGCAGAAGCTCATGTTAGGCACGTGTGGACCACGACACATATCGATGTATTCTTCGTGATGGTACAGGCCTGGACGATCGTCTTTAGAAACGTTCTCGTCCAAGATTTCAATCTTGTAAGTCTCGCCGCGAGCTTCGAATGCGTCGCGCGCTTCCTGCCAGCTAACTTTCTTCTTAACAACCTGGTATTTGGTCTTCGCTAGCTCTTTCATGCGCTTTTCGATCTTTTCTAGATCGTCTTGCGTTAGAGAGTGCTCAAGATCGATATCGTAGTAGAAACCGTTATCGATAGTAGGACCGATCGCCATTTTCGCTTCTGGAAAAAGCTGCTTAACCGCGTGGCCTAAAAGGTGAGCACAAGAGTGACGAACGATTTCAAGGCCATCAACTTCATCTTTAGCTGTGATGATTTCTAGGCTTGCATCGTTTTCGATAAGATCACAAGCATCAACACGCTCGCCGTCTACACGACCAGCAATGGTAGCTTTCGCAAGACCAGGACCGATTGATAGGGCAACATCTAGAGTTGATACAGGGTTGTCAAATTGACGCTGACTACCGTCAGGAAGAGTAATAATTGGCATTATTTGTCCTTTACAGTGGTGTTGCACACCAAGCAACACATGAAAATGTTTAATATATGTCTTTCAATCAACGAGTACGCTGATTGGGGATATATGCATAATAAATATACCCACATAGAAGCAAATACAGATGCCACATCTGTGAGTAGCCGAACATTGTAACGAAATTATATGAAATGACAATGACAGAGCGGATTTGCAAGCTATCCAACGGCTTCGTTTGGTAAGGTAAACCATACTTGTGATGATTTACCTGCTCTTCTAATCCTCTTAATTACCCAGCTGTATCAACTTAACAACTGCACCCTACCTGTTCCGAGTTCGCTCATTCAACTTATCTCTTACAAACTAGTTATTTAGAACTAAGCTATATAGAAGCAACGGAATGCAGATGAGGTACATATGGAGAAACGGGCTACTTGTATATCGCTCATACGACCTTTACCGCTAGTAATAGCCGCCATGTTTTCTGCGCCAAACGCATGGGCCAACAAAGATTACGGCCCCTTAATCAGTTATACCCAAGCACCACTGCAGTCGGTTCGCCTCACCCCGTCGCTCCGTTCAGGCTTCCCTCTTGAAGAGAATAAGGTTGAAGTATTTACAGCCTTAACTGCTGCGAGTATCTGGGCTAACTCCCACGACTATCACTTAGACTATTATCAAAACCAACTTCAAACAGGCCTGCGATGGCAATTGACTACAGCGTGGCAAGTAGAGCTCAATTACCGCTGGTTATACGCCGCCAATAATCATCTCGACAAAATCACCATTAACTTTCACGACCTATTTAGCATCGACCAAGCAGGTCGAGATCAGAAAGAGAGACACCAATTCGACATCTATGCACCAGACCATGGCGTCAATAATCGAGACTTCTCCGGCGACACATTGACTAGCGCTTTCACGCTCTACACCCAATATCAGATCATACATATAGAAAACCATGGCTTATCTTTTGGCGTCTCCCTTTATCATAACAAAGTCAGCCACGGTGCATTTAAGGGAAACAGCACCGAACAAAGCGCTCAACTCAATTATGCATACCAACTCGACATCAATACCTTCTATACAAGCTTAGGATTAGCGAATCAGTCCAGTAGAGAAGTGGAGAATAGCTTTTCACATAAAAAAACGACATGGTCATGGATGGGAGGATATCAACTCACGCTATTTGAAAATCATGAGTTACACCTAGAGTATCGTTGGTATGAAGGCGCAGAAGACGGTGAAACTGAGTTTTCAGAAGCCGCGAATGAAATGATGTTTGGCTATCGCTATCTCATGCAACGCTCGGCAATTGAGATATCCATAATCGAGAACATTTTCAATATGGACAACTCCACCGATGTTGCTTTTCAATTGGCCTATCGGCACCAGTGGTAAACCCATTTCAGGACGGGGCAGATAGTAGAATCAAAAAAGCCGAATGGTTAAGTTCGGCTTGAAAAGTTGTATTGTCTCTATTAATTAATAGACAGAGCGACTGCTAACAGAGAGGGAACTACGCACTCATGATTCTTGATACAGCGTTGCGAATGTCTGAGTCGGCCGCATTAGCAGGTAAGCTGAATGAGATGTATTGGTCGCCGCGGAAGCTCATTGAGCGGTCGATTTCTGCTAGGCAGTGAACCATTGAACCTTCAACGATGAATGACAGCTCGATCTCTTTATTATTCATGAAGCCGCCGCTGCGAAACTCAATCTCTTGGTAACAGCCCGAACGAGAAGCAAAGCTGTTGCCTTTTAAGAAGCCCTTCTCTACGTCTGCTTTCACCATTGCCATACCTGATGCTTCCACGCCTCGGATGATTTTAGCCACTGTTGGCAATGGGTGTACGGAGATAAAGTCACGGTCTTTAGGGTCAATCGCGAAGCCAATATCTAGGTTGGTTTCTACCCACACATGGCATTGGTTCATTTGTGCGTTCAACGCGGTGACTGGCGTTTCGTCATTTAACTTAAGACGGAATGGAACCAGTTTGGTTTCGTCCGGTTGGATAACGAAAGGCTCTACGGCTTGAATACGACCCAGTGAAAAGGTTTCGTAGCTGGTACTGTCTTCCGTTTCTACTTTTACTTCTGTGTTGAGAACCAAGTTAATCAAGTCGATTTGTTGCTCAACGTCGCCACCAACAATGTGAACATTGCCAGACAACTCTCCACCTTGGAAAACTTCAATATTATCTAAGACAGTATCAACCTTTGCTGCACCGATGCCCAACGAGGCCTTTAATTTCTTAAACATATTATTTCCCTTTCTAATCATCTGATTTACGAATAGTTATTACGTGACAATTTGCGACACTTGCCTCACAGAATCAAGCAATTTGCCCCATCTATGTTGAATAAGGTCACATTGCCCGAGGAAATGTTGAAATCGTGAAAAATTCCGTTACTCTATTTGTATAGTCAAATAAGGTTTCATTATGTCGAAAGCGCCGCTCTACCTTCAGATAAAACAGTTCATAGACGATAATATCAACAGTGGTCACTGGCCAGTGGGTTACCAGATAACCACAGAACTCGAACTCACAGAGCAGTTCAATGTGAGTCGAATGACGGTCAATAAAGCCATTCGAGATCTTGTGTCTGAAGGCAAACTCATCAGGAAGCCAAGGCTAGGTACTTTTGTTTGTGAACCAGACGAAAAAGCGCAATCTCCGCTGCTTGATATCAACAACATCGCACAAGAGATCAAAGACCGAGGTCAAACGTATGCTAGCCAGGTTATCAAGCACAAGAGCATCAAGGCAGATGAAAGCACCGCGACACGGTTAGGTGTGATGATCAATGCCGAAGTATTCTATAGTGAAATCATCCACTTTGCTGACAACACACCGATTCAATTGGAAGCGCGCTGGGTGAACTCGCAAGCCGCACCAAAATACCTAGAGCAAGACTTTTCAACCTCTACACCCAATGAATACCTTTCAAAAAGCTGCCCGTTGAGTGCAATCGAGCACACGGTTGAAGCCATTATTCCTGACTCTCAAATCAGAACGTCACTAAAGCTATCTGAATCAGAACCTTGCCTACTTTTGAATAGAAGAACATGGAGTAAAGAGCGCCTCATCAGCTTTGCATTGCTCTACCATCCTGGTTCTAAGTACAAATTAAGCTCCAAGATACTTCTAAATTAAAGAACATCATCCTGATCGCCGATCACATTTTTGCAACATCGACTTGATTCGGGTCAGCGTTTAGCCTATTTATTTGTATATACATTTAATGTTTAGCAAAGATCTAGGTGATTATGAATTTGATCCTCAAAAATGCACGAGTGGTCTCCATGAGCTCGGGAGTCGACGGTTATCAGCCCTCTTCCCCTCAAGATATCGTTATCGAAAGCGGTAAAATCGTGTCCATCTCTTGTTCAAACCAAGGCGCACTTGCTTCTGAGTTAGAACAAGTACGTGTTGATGGTTCTTTGGATTACGTCACCTATGACTGCAAGAACAAGCTAGTGACACCCGGATTAATTGATTGCCACACTCACCTCGTATTTGCGGGTAATCGTGCCAATGAATTTGAGCAGCGTTTGAATGGTGTGTCTTACACCGACATCGCCAAGCAAGGCGGCGGCATTCTAGCGACAGTCACTGCAACACGCGCAGCGCAAGAGTCTGAGCTGGTTGAAATGGCATTACCGAGACTTGATGGCCTACTAAGAAGTGGCGTAACCAGCATCGAAGTAAAATCTGGCTATGGTTTAACACTTGATGATGAACTCAAAATGTTACGCGCAGCCAAAGCTTTAGAGAATCATCGCCGAATTAAGATCACCACTACTCTCCTTGCAGCGCATGCTGTGCCACCCGAATACAAAGAGCAACCGGACAGCTATATCGATCTGGTTTGCCAAGAGATCATTCCTAAAGCTGCAGAGCAAGGGCTCGCCGATGCAGTTGACGTGTTTTGCGAATCTATCGGCTTCAACCTAGAACAAACCGAACGTGTATTTGCAGCAGCCAAAGCACATGGCCTCGCGATTAAAGGCCACACTGAACAACTTTCGAATATGGGTGGCAGCGCGCTTGCAGCTAAATACGGCGCACTCTCTGTTGACCATGTTGAATACCTTGATGAAACCGGAGTAAAAGCACTGGCAGAATCAGGCACAGTTGCCACCTTGCTACCCGGTGCTTTCTACTTCCTGAAAGAGACTCAACAGCCACCTATTGCTTTACTTCGTGAACACAAAATCCCAATGGCGATCGCGACCGACCTAAACCCCGGCACATCTCCCTTTGCAGACTTAACGCTGATGATGAACATGAGCTGCACCCTGTTTGGTACGACGCCTGAAGAAGCGCTACGCGGTGTAACTTGTAACGCTGCCGCTGCCATTGGTGAGTCACAAACCAAAGGCAAAGTCGAAATCGGTTATGCCGCAGATTTGGCTATCTGGAACATCGACCACCCTGCCGATCTAAGCTATCAAGTCGGTGTTCCTCATCTGCATAAACGCATTGTTAATGGCGAGGTGTGTCATGACTCAATCTAAATCCAACGGTATCCAAGAGAACGCAACAACCATGCATAACTTTGTGTGGACAGGGCGTAATGATCTTGAAAATGGCGCACTCGGTACTCGCGTTCATCACATTACCAAGCAAGTACAAAGTAGTGGCTTAAGTGACGAGCTGACTGACAGCGCTATCGCCTTGGTTGGCTTTGCCAGCGATGCCGGTGTTGCAAGAAATAAAGGACGCGTAGGCGCGAAACAAGCACCTAACTTGATACGCCAAGCTCTGGCGAATATGGCTTGGCATAGTGACGCACGCATCGCCGATCTCGGTGATATCGAATGCAATGACGATCAATTAGAAGTAAGCCAAAAACAGTGTGCATCTGTGATTGCCAATGCTCTATCAACTAACAAAGTGATTACCCTTGGCGGTGGTCACGAAGTGGCTTGGGCATCTTTTCAAGGTCTCGCAGAGCACCTAAATAACATTCAATCAGAACACAATCCTAAGATCGGCATCGTTAACTTTGATGCTCACTTTGATCTTCGTGAATTTGAAAGCGACATCGCCGATGTTAAACCGAGCTCAGGCACGCCTTTTAACCAGATAAGTGATTACTGCCACATACATCAATGGCCATTTCATTACGCTTGTCTTGGCGTTAGCGCGGCTAGTAATACCAAAGCGCTGTTTAACAAAGCTGACCAACTGGGCGTGTGGTATGAACACGACCGCAACATGACTCAAGTAAACCAAGTCGCTCAATTGGTTAAGTTACAAAAATTCATCGCTGAGTGTGATTACCTCTATCTCACTATCGACCTTGATGTTTTCCCCGCAGCTACTGCGCCGGGAGTAAGTGCACCAGCGGCAAGAGGCGTGTGCTATGAAGCACTCGCTCCTTTTCTAGAACAGATTTTCCAACACAGTGAAAAACTCATTATCGCGGACATAGCGGAATACAACCCAGACTACGACGTCGATGGCCAAACGGCTCGATTAGCGGCTCGTTTATGTTGGGATATTGCCAGTGCAATGGCCAGTGAATAAGCCAGCTATATAGATAAATAAAACTACAACGATATAACGTGAAACAGAAGGAATTTCAAAATGACGGAACACCACAACAGTGACCCTCGTCTCGACACGACTCGCGAAATTCGCGCACCTCATGGCACCACTTTGCGCGCAAAATCTTGGTTAACAGAAGCACCCCTTCGTATGCTAATGAACAACCTAGATCCTGATGTGGCAGAACACCCACATGCACTGGTTGTGTATGGCGGTATTGGTCGTGCAGCACGTGATTGGAAATGTTACGACAAGATTGTTGAAGTATTAGAGCGTTTAGAGGACGACCAAACGTTACTTGTTCAATCCGGTAAACCTGTGGGCGTGTTCCCGACTCATAAAAACGCACCTCGCGTACTGATCGCTAACTCGAACCTTGTTCCACACTGGGCGAACTGGGAACACTTCAACGAGCTCGATAAAGAAGGCTTGATGATGTACGGCCAAATGACCGCGGGCAGCTGGATCTACATTGGTTCACAAGGCATCGTTCAAGGTACTTACGAAACCTTTGTCGCTATCGCGAAGAAGCACTTCCAAGGTGAAGCAAACGGCAAGTGGGTTCTAACGGGCGGTCTTGGTGGAATGGGCGGCGCTCAACCTCTTGCTGCAACGATGGCTGGCTTCTCAATGATCGCAGTGGAGTGTGATGAATCACGAATCGACTACCGCTTGCGTACTGGCTATGTAGACAAAAAAGCCACCAGCTTAGATGAAGCGATGGCAATGATTAAAGAGTCAGACACGCCAATCTCTGTTGGCTTATTAGGTAACGCCGCAGACGTCTTCCCAGAGTTAGTTGAACGCAATATCACACCTGATGTGGTGACTGACCAAACCTCTGCCCACGATCCTCTTAACGGCTACTTGCCGCAAGGTTGGACGATGGAGAAAGCCGCACAAGAGCGCTCCATTGATGAAGCAAAAGTGGTGAAAGCCGCTAAGCAATCTATGGCGATTCAAGTACAAGCGATGTTAGACCTGCAATACCGCGGCGCAGCGACCGTGGATTACGGTAATAACATTCGCCAAATGGCACTGGAAGAAGGCGTAGAAAACGCGTTTGATTTCCCAGGTTTCGTTCCGGCTTATATTCGACCTTTATTCTGCGAAGGTATTGGTCCTTTCCGTTGGGCGGCACTATCTGGTGACCCAGAAGACATCTACAAAACAGACCAAAAAGTAAAAGAACTGATTCCAGACAACCCACATCTACATAACTGGCTAGATATGGCGCGTGAACGCATTCAGTTCCAAGGCCTGCCAGCGCGTATTTGTTGGGTTGGCTTGAAAGATCGTGAACGCTTAGGCCAAGCATTCAATGAAATGGTGAAAAATGGCGAACTGAAAGCACCAGTTGTTATCGGTCGTGACCACCTAGATTCAGGTTCAGTAGCAAGCCCGAACCGCGAAACAGAAGGCATGATGGATGGATCAGATGCCGTATCAGATTGGCCTCTATTGAATGCCCTTCTGAACACAGCGGGCGGCGCAACTTGGGTTTCTTTGCACCACGGTGGTGGCGTTGGTATGGGCTTCTCGCAACACTCAGGCATGGTGATTTGTTGTGACGGCAGTGAAGATGCATCACAGAGTATTGCTCGCGTACTTCACAATGACCCAGCAACCGGCGTTATGCGTCATGCTGATGCAGGTTACGATATTGCCAAGCAATGTGCCAAAGAGCAGAAGCTTGATTTACCTATGCTAAACGAAGAACTTCGTCGCCTTTAATGTCTGGAGAGAACATGTTGAACTTATTACTTAAGCCAGGACTTCTTGGCCTATCTGAACTTCGAAAAATCAGCCGTAGCCCTGTGAACTTATCACTCGATCCTGCAGCAATCCCGGATATCGAAGCGAGCATGCAAGTTGTCGAACAAGTGATTGCTGAAGACCGCACTGTGTATGGCATCAACACGGGTTTTGGCTTATTAGCAAACACCAAGATTGCGCCTGAAGATCTCGAAGTTCTACAGAAAAGTATCGTACTTTCTCACGCTGCGGGCATTGGCAAGTTCATGTCTGATGAAACCGTACGCTTGATGATGGTATTGAAGATTAACAGCTTGTCTCGCGGTTACTCTGGTATCCGCCTCAAAGTGATTAACGCTCTTATCGATCTTGTGAACGCGCAGGTTTACCCGTGTGTTCCACAAAAAGGATCAGTAGGCGCATCTGGAGATCTTGCTCCCCTCGCCCACATGAGTACGGTACTTCTAGGTGAAGGCCAAGCGCGCCACAACGGCAAAATCATCACTGGCTTAGAAGCAATGCAGATCGCTGGCTTGGAGCCAATCACACTTGCTCCGAAAGAAGGCTTAGCTCTGTTAAACGGTACTCAGGCATCAACTGCCTTTGCATTAGAAGGTCTATTCGCAGCTGAAGACTTATTCGCGTCTGCAACCGTGTGTGGTGCGATGTCTGTAGAAGCGGCACTAGGTAGCCGTCGTCCGTTTGATCCGCGTATTCATCGCGTTCGTGGTCATCGTGGTCAAATGGATGCAGCACTTGCTTACCGCCATATGCTTGATCAAAAGAGTGAGATAGGTGAATCACACACTTGTTGTGAAAAGGTTCAAGACCCTTACTCGCTGCGTTGCCAACCTCAAGTGATGGGTGCTTGTTTGCAGCAGATTCGTAACTCAGCAGAGACCTTAACGATTGAAGCAAATGCCGTATCCGACAACCCGCTTGTTTTCGCTGACGATGGCGACATCATTTCAGGCGGTAACTTCCATGCAGAACCCGTCGCAATGGCAGCCGATAACCTTGCCTTGGCCATTGCCGAGATCGGTAGTTTGTCAGAACGTAGAATGGCGCTGCTAATTGATAGCGCGCTAAGCAAACTACCGCCTTTCTTAGTCGATAACGGCGGCGTGAACTCAGGCTTTATGATTGCTCAAGTAACGTCTGCAGCACTCGCTAGTGAGAACAAAACATTGGCTCATCCTGCGTCAATAGACAGCCTACCTACTTCTGCAAACCAAGAAGATCACGTATCAATGGCCACCTTTGCCGCTCGTAGGCTTAGATACATGGCTGAAAACACCCGTGGGATATTGGCAGTAGAATATTTAGCAGCAGCACAAGGGCTAGACTTCCGCGCTCCGAATCTATCTTCTCCTCGTGTGGAAGAAGCGAAACAGATTCTGCGTGAAAAAGTCAGCTTTTACGACAAAGACAGATATTTTGCTCCGAATATTGAACAAGCGAACTTATTGCTCAAATTATCCGTTCATAATCACCTAATGCCAGAAGGCACTTTGTGTAGCTTTTAAAGCAAAAACATTCTGAACAACACCCATTAGAGTGTCATATAAACAAGGGCTATTAATTAGCCCTTGTTGCATTGAGCCAAAGGCCATATCTCCCTTCAAATCGTCACATACCATCCAACGTATTTATCTAATTGACTGATATATAAGCAAAGTTAACTGGATAGACCATTAGAACGAAGTTAGTTAGCTATAATCCACCCCAGATTTGATGACTAATAGCGATACTATGTTTCTGACACCTTACTTTTCTACTGAAGACAATCAATTTCAATTCACTCGTGAACAGGCTAGCCACTTTGCTAAAAAAGTAGCCGCTGACTTCAACCCAATTCACGATGAAGACAACAAGCGCTTCTGCGTGCCTGGCGATCTTTTGTTTGCAGTTCTTCTGCAGAAAGAAGGCATCAGCCAAAAAATGCGTTTTGATTTTTCAGGTATGGTTGGTAACGGTATTGCGCTTAGCGTTGACAACAAGTGTGAAAAAGAAAGCTCACTGGTTGACGAGAAAGGCAAAGAGTACCTACACATGTCTTGTGAAGGTGAGAAAAGCCACGATCAAGCATTCATCGAACACGTAGTAACAAACTACGTTAAGTTCTCTGGTATGAACTTCCCACACATCATGGTTCCTCTTATGGAAGAGCAACAGATGATGATCAACTGCCAACGCCCTCTTGTTATTTACGAGAGCATGGAAGTTGAATTTACTCGCCTATACCTATCTCACCCAGAAGTTGAATTCTCTGGTGCGACTTTTGATGTTGAAGGCAAGCGTGGCATCGTGACACTGAACTTCGATTTCAAAGAGGACGGCGAAGTGGTAGGTAAAGGCGTGAAACGCATGGTAGCAAGTGGCCTTAAGCCATACGACCAAGCTTCTGTAGACGACCTAGTAAACCGCTTCAACGAACGCAAAGAGATGTTTCTAGCTCAGTTCACAGCCGCTGCTTAATCAGCTCTAGAACAAGATCAATAAAGCCCAGCTTGATAATCTCAAGCTGGGCTTTTTTATTTCGATTACTAAGCCAGCACTCAAATCATCACTAAATCCAGCGTCTAACCTTTTGTTTGTAATCAACATATTCTGCGCCGAATAATTGTTCTAGTGCTCGCTCTTCGGGTTTGATTTGGAAGTAATTCATGTAGATTACGAAACCAAAGCTAAGTAGTACACTGAAGATATTCTGGAAGAAGTAGCCAAAGCAAAATAGCAGGATGAACAACCCTAAGTACATTGGGTTTCGCGTGTAGCCAAAAATTCCACTGTCCACGACGGCTGAAGCGGTTTCGACTTTGATCGGGTTAACGGTGGTTTTCTGTTTTCGAAATTCCAATATGCCGGATATTCCGATCACACCACTCAATGTGACTCCGATTCCTAACACAATCATTCCATGAGGCAATGCCAGTGTCCCTTGGCTCAACTGTTGAGCGCAGAAGTATGATGCTACGAATACAATAATGAACAGTGCAACTGGTGGTACTTTTAATTCTAGAAATTTCATACTTTTCCTTATTAACATTCCTTTGTTAGTTTAGAAAAAAGCCCAGCAATTGCTGGGCTAAATGTATTAGAGAATTTTTGCTAGCGCCTGTAATGGGTGAGCAAGCTTCTCACCTTCAAAACGCTTCACTTGGCTGCGGCAAGAATAGCCCGTCACCAAGCAACGATCTTTTGGTAAGTCCTGCATTTGAGGCTTCCAGCTTAAACCATATATGTCTTTCGACATTTGTAGCTTATCGACTTCGTGGCCGAAAGTTCCCGCCATACCACAACAGCCGACAGGAACGCTGGTTAACGCCGCCCCAAAGTGTTTGAAGATAGTACCCCACTCTTTTTCAGCGTTCGGCATTTTGGTTTTCTCAGTACAGTGAGCAAACAAGTACCACATATCTTCACTTGCTGAGCGTGCTTCGAACTCACCTAGCGATGGCATTAACCATTCATGCACAGTAAGTACATCAAAGTCGCCGCGCTTGTCACCTAAGATCTCGACGTATTCATCGCGGTAACAAAGCACAAGAGCAGGATCAACACCGACCAAAGGAATTCCGATATCCGCCACCATCGACAAGAAATCCGAAGTCGATTTCGCCTCACGTGCAAAACGATTTAAGAAGCCCTTGATGTGCAACGCTTTACCATTCGGTTTGAACGGCAGCAGTACCGGAGTTTTGCCAAGTTTTTGAGCCAGAGTGACGAAGTCTTCAATCACCTCGGCATCATAGAAGCTGGTAAACGGGTCTTGAACGATCAGCACATGCTGTTTCTTCTGTTCAGAAGACAAGCCTTCTAAATACTGTAAATCGAAGAGTTGCAGCTCTTTACTCGCTAGACGATTTTTGAGCGTAGGCACCGACATCAATGGTGCATCAACATAACCGACCGTTTTAGCTGTTGCCGTTTGGATCCACTTTTGACCCAATGCAGCGTTGACTACTTTTGGCACTTTCGCCATCAGCGGCAGCATGGTTTCAATGTTGGCAACTAGATAATCTTTTGCAGGGCGCTGGTAACGCGAGTAGTAGATGTTCAAGAATCGAGAACGGAAACTTGGTACATCGACTTTGATCGGACATTGACTCGCACACGCTTTACACGCCAAACAACCGTTCATCGCCTCATGAACTTCATGCGAGAAATCGTACTCATGGCGTTTGTTCATCGTATTGCGAACACGCTCAATCATAGTCTTAACGGGTGTGTTGTCTTTCAACGCTTCTTGCTCAAGGTCGAGAATATCAACGCCTTGTTCAGTCAGTTGACGCAACCACTCTCTTACCAAGCCTGCGCGGCCTTTGGGTGAGTGACGTCGGTCAGCCGTAACTTTCATTGAAGGACACATTGGCGAGCTAGTATCGTAGTTGAAACACAAGCCGTTACCGTTACATTCCATTGCTTGCTTGAAGCTGTCACGAACTTGTACGTCGATCTGACGGTCGTAGAAACCACGCTTGGTATCGGTGACTTTCACCAATTCAGCGTCACTTTCTAAAGGCGTACAGATCTTGCCTGGGTTCATCTTGTTGTGCGGGTCGAATGCTGCTTTAATACGTCTTAATTCGGTAAACAGCTCTTCACCAAAGAAGTCTGGGCCATACTCAGAACGGAAACCTTTACCGTGCTCGCCCCACATTAAACCGCCGTATTTCGCCACCAGCTTAACCACTTCATCAGAGACTTCATGCATCAATGCTTCTTGCATCGGGTCACACAGATCCAATGCTGGACGAACGTGTAATACGCCCGCGTCAACGTGACCAAACATGCCGTAATTCAACTCTTTTGAATCGAGTAACACTCTAAATTCAGAGATGAAATCCGCGAGGTTTTCTGGTGGTACACAAGTATCTTCAGCAAAAGCGACTGGCTTAGCTCGGCCTTTCGCCGCACCTAACAGACCCACTGCTTTCTTACGCATGTTGTAGATTCGGCCAATGCTCGCCAAATCGCTACAAACTTGAAAACCAATCACGCCGGCTTCTTCGCTTTCAACCATGGTTTCAAGGCGTGCAGTCAGCGCTTGAACTTGCTGTTCAACTTCCGCTTCATCTTGGCCTGCAAACTCAACCATGTTGATGCCAAGCATCTCTTTGTTCGGAACATCAGTCAGCAAATCGCTCACGGTGTGCCAAACGATGTCTTGCTTCGCTAGGTTCAATACTCTTGAATCTACCGTTTCAACAGACAGTGCTTTCGCTTCCACCATGAACGGCGCATTACGCAGCGCAGAATCAAACGTGTTGTATTTCACGTTAACCAGTGTGCGCGCTTTTGGAATCTTGGTTAGGTTTAACTTTGCTTCCGTGATGAATGCTAAAGAACCTTCAGCGCCACATAGAACGCGAGTTAGGTCAAAGCTGTCATCTTGTTCGTTGATTGCATTCTTTAGGTCATAGCCTGTTAAGAAGCGATTCAGCGGAGGGAATTTATCTAAGATTTGAGCGCGTTTGTCTCGACAAACCGCCTCTGTCACCGCAAGTGCATGGTGAGCGAATTCACCCTCTACAGGTAAGCCGTGTGATAAATCAGATTCTAGACATGAACCATCTGCGAACACCGCTTGCAGCGACAATACATGGTCCGACGTTTTGCCGTACTTCAATGACCCTTGGCCCGAAGCATCGGTATTGATCATGCCACCCAAGGTTGCTCGGTTACTGGTAGAAAGGTCTGGAGAGAAAAAGTAACCATAAGGGCGAACAGCGTCGTTCAATTGATCTTTAACGACACCAGACTGAACTCTTACCCAGCCCTCTTTCTCGTTAATCTCAAGAACCTTATTCATGTATCGCGACAGGTCAACCACGACACCTTTTGTTAAAGATTGTCCGTTGGTTCCGGTACCGCCGCCACGAGGGGAAAAAGTCACGCGTTCGTAAGCGGATTTAGAAACCACTTTACCGATAAGCACAACGTCTTGCGTTGTTTTAGGAAGGATGACCGCCTGCGGCAATTGCTGATAGACACTATTATCAGTCGCCACAGCCAAACGGCTAGAATATTGAGATTCAATGTCGCCAGTAAAGCCCGCTGTTTTTAGTTCATCTAAAAAGCGTACGACAACTGGATCGACATCAGCATTGAGTTGAAGTCTTGGTAACATTTGCTTCCTGCCCCTACTTCGCTGATCCTATCAGCATTGGGTTATCTGAGATTTTTAATAATTTTCTTTGAATTTCGTCACTTTACTACTATTAAGATCATATAAAAAGGTGATCAAATCAGAATCTCAGTGCAAGAATGGAGAAATAGTCACTTTCGTCTTAATTCAGTAACAATATACTGAATAACATTTTGTTTAAGACATCTCCACGAGCACATCACAATGAAAAAAAACAAAACAGTCACAACTGAAGATATCCTTCTTAAACTATGCCAATCAGTCTCAAGCGTACTGACTTCAGCGACGGCTTCTCAGGTGTCCTATTCAGCCATGGTTCAAAAGATCAACAAGACAAGCCTAAAGCCAGATTTTGGTTGCTTCGTTCTGTTTGACGGCGGCTTTTCTGGTCTTGTTGTAATCAATTTTACGTCAAAAGCAGCGCTAGAGATCTACACCAATTACATGCGTAATATGGGCATGCCTGAAAACGAGCTTGCTGTGCTTCATACTTCAGACGAAGTGGGCGATGTATTAGGTGAGTTGATGAACCAATTGGTTGGCGATTTCACCAATAAAATCCGCAAAGAGCTGCAAACCAACATCACGCAAAACCAACCGAAAATGCTGGCTCTGAATAAGCAAGTAAACCTTTCTGTTGATACCAACCTCGATCGTCCACAAGCTCGTCGTGTTACCTTCTCTACCGCTAATAACAACATTTTCTACCTTGAGCTTGCGATGGATAAGACCGAATTCATTCAATTGGAAGAATTTGAAATCGCAGAAGACGAATGTCCAGATAGCATTCTTGAGGCGACTCAGAAAAAAATGCAAGAAGCGAACAAGCCAGCTCAAAGCTCTGGCAATGATTCTGCAGCAGACCTACTCGATGAACTGGGTATCTAGTTTGCAAATGCTCTAGACATATTGAAAAAACGTGTCACTAACGCCATCAATACGCTTGATGGCGTTTTTGTTTTTACCGCCAAGTCGGCTCATGCAGTTCAATGTTCACCGCCTCACTTGTTCATCAAACCAGTTTTGCCTTTCTGTTACCCGCGAAAACATGTAAAATGTTGGACTTTTAAAAATTTGCGGTACTGATTAAATTGTCGATGGATAAGAAAAAAGCCCTAAAAAAAATTGCCAAGTGTCTTGAGCTTGGAAATTCTGCGAACGTCAATGAAGCTGCCAATGCGATAAAAATGGCGCATAACTTGATGCTGAAATATGGTCTCGAAAAAGACGATATTGAATTTATCAAGATGGGGAAAACTCAGTCCAGTCACCTGTTACCTGCAAATATCAGTTCTACACTGCTGCGTGTTATTCGCGGTATCAACACCAAATTTGGCGTAGAAGCCGTATTGCTGAATCATAAAGGCCTCAAGCGTGTTGAGTTCATTGGTGAAGCCGACCGCGCGATCTTCGCAGCGTTCGCTTTCGATATCATTTATCGTGAACTGAATGAACACACCGGCCAATTCAGAAATAGCTTTGCTGGCTCTGGCACAGGGTCCTTAGAAGTGACACGCCGCGTGAACTCGTTTGTTTCAGGCTGGGTTGAAGGTGCGCTTGAAAAGCTACCAACCATTACTCCCGACGACGAATCAAACAACAAGATCAATAACTACATTGATAAAGAATTCAAAAATATCGACCGTGAAACGTTCAAGCAGCAACTGAGAGAAGCGATGAAAAACCTCACCGCCGATTATGAAGTTGGTTTGAAGAAAGGTCGTAAATTGTCTGTTAATCGACCAGTTGGCGGTACCCAGGCAGCTAAAAAGATAACTAAATCATAGAGCCACTTTACATTGCTTCGACGTATTGATAAAAACCATCAATAAGATTTACAGGACTATGTTTGTCACTCGGATTCATTCGTTTGACAGAAGTACATGATGGAGAAATACGTTAAAAAAATCACACTAGCCCTAGCGCTTACTATCGCTTTAACGGGTTGTCAGGCAACTCAACGCCAAAACGCGACAACTGGCGAATCTGAGGCTAACTCTGCAACTCAAGGCGCTCTAATTGGTGCACTCGCTGGTGCCGTTGCTGGTGCTGCAACTGGTGACTCTAAAGACCGTGGTAAACGTGCACTTATTGGTGCTGCCGGTGGCGCCGCTGTTGGTGGTATTGGTTACTACTTTGACCGACAAGAAGCTGCCCTTCGTGAAGAGCTAATGAATTCAGGCGTTCAAGTTGAACGTGTCGGTGAGAACCAACTTCTACTTCGCCTAGAAAACGGCATCGGTTTTGATTCTGGCTCTTACGCTTTGGAATCAAGCATTCACAATACCCTTCGCGGCGTTGCTCGCATCCTAGTTGAATACCCAGACACTAGCCTAGTGATTGAAGGTCACACTGACAGCGAATCGACGAACCAAATCCTTTCTGAGCGTCGAGCTGAATCTGTTCGTGCATTCTTGATCTCTCAAGACGTTGCTGCAGGTCGTGCTATTGCTCGTGGTAACGGTGAGCGCTACCCTCTATGTGACAATAACACCTCTCAAGGTCGTGCTTGTAACCGTCGCGTAGAAATTCAAATCTTGCCGCTTAAGTAGCACGATTAAAGCCCAGTCCATCTTTATCTATTGAATTAACCTCTATATAGTTGTTTATCAGTTATGTTACTCATTTAACGTGATAATAATAATCAACGACCATAAAGCGTATTCATACTGACATATCGATTCTGGGCTTTTTTACGAGACTTATCTTTTGCTGATCCTATCCAACATTCTGTCATCATCATTTCTTAGAACACTATTTCTAGCCCTCATCTTTTCCACGATTCAACTGTCCACCACACATTTCGTGCACGCAGCAAGCAGTGATGAATTTTCACTAGAATCACAACCTCAAGATCCAGTTTCTCAATACCAATTGGCGCAAGCGTATGAATTGGGAACGGATGTGCCTAAAAACATCGACGACGCATTCTATTGGTACTCGCAATCTGCAGACAATGGCAATGCAGATGCGCAATTTAAACTCGGCGAGTGGTACTTGGCAGGTACAGGTGTTGAACAAAGTAACAAGCTTGCTTTGGAATGGTTTATTAAAGCGGCGTTGCAAGGTAACCAGCGCGCACCTATCGAGGTAGCAAAACTCTACGAATCCTCGCTAGAACAAGACCTCCTTCAACCATTAGATAAAGCGCAGCTATGGTATGAAGCAGCCTTAAAAGATAATCCACAAGCAGAAGAGGGCTACAACCGCATTTTGGAAGCACAATTCAACCAGCAACGTGCAAAACAGATCTCTTCAATAGAACAGCTCGATGACAGCATCGACTCTGAAATAGACACCAGTCAGGGGGTATCTAAGCACGTTCAATCTAACCAAGCATCACGCTCTAACCTCTCCAGTTCTAACCTAACTAGCTCTGACTATATGATTGGTGCTGCGTTGGCCGTGTTGATTTCAATCATCAGCATTATTGCGACGCTCGTTATCTCAAGAAAAAGACAAGCTCTAAAGTCGGGTGATTCGCGACAGCAACAACAATCACTTGAAGCGCAGCTTAGCTCGAAGGACCTTACGATTAAGCAGCAAAAACGCCAGCTGAACACTATGTTCCACGAATTGAAGAAGCAGAAAAACAGCAAAGGTCTGAGTAATTTGCAGGTGGCCTGCGCGCTATTTGGCTACACACCTAGCTCAATCCCCGACCAGAAAAGCATCAAGATCCGATACAAACAGCTATCAAAGATCTACCATCCAGATGGTCACGGATGTGACGAAGAAATGAAACGTTTGAACAATGCGCTAAAAACCATTTTACAAAATGTTACAAAACCGTAAACAAACACACATCTTCATTTTCCTAGATCTCAAAGATATCGATTTTATTGGTGTTGCAATCGATCCCCCTCTCAAAAACGGGTAACAAACTATTAACTAATGGGTCTTACTTGTGTCATAATTTGCGCCGAAAATACACCTGACTTAAACAGGTGAGGAGAGAATATGTTCACAATAGAAGGCGTTTGTGATTGGTGCAAAAAGCCAAGCCTAGTTAAAAAGCACGACTACCTAGATGGTAAGTGTCATCATGCATGTAACGAGTGCAATGATATTGCAACCATTGATGTTCGCCAGTTCAATATTGGTGAAATTGAAATGAGAGCAAAACTCTCCCAAGCGACATTGAGATAAGCAACACCGTGAAATATAAGAAAGCGCCTAAGGCGCTTTTTTTGTGCCTGTGGTTTTAGATCTTCTTTCTTCTTTCTTCTTTCTTCTTTGTTCTCTCTTCTATACAGGTATATACAGTACTTTTCTGCAAAAACCAGTGTATACACCTGTATAAAGCTCACATTTATTCAACTTATGATACAAAACAGCAGATTCATTCAAATTTAATTTATCGAATATTTTCAATGATTTAATCATTTACCATCCATAACCTCAGACGAAATCGTCCAATAATCCCGCAAAAAACGCTTGATCTTATAAGTAACTAAAACTACTGTATACACATACAGCATGTATATAAGGACAGCAAAATGATTCAAGCACACGTTAAAGCACAACACTCTAGCCCGCTAGTTCACTGCGCATTTACATCAGTTTCTCGTAAAAGCAAAAATTCAAACGAGGAAGCGTTGTTTGCAAGAATGGCGTTGCTGTCCAATCAACATCAGTGGTTACTGTTTACGGCTCAAACACCAAGACCATCGGCTAAGCAGCTTAAGCAACATAATGTTTGCTGCGACCGCGTTATTCATATGAAAGCCTCTCATCAAATGACTGAGGTAGAGACTGTCGAGAAAGCAATCCGCTCTAAGAATGCGAGCGCGATTGTTGCAAGTGCATCGATTGATCAGTTCAGCCAACAGTACCTAAGAACATTAGGGTTACGCTTTCAATGTGAAGTCTTCTTTATGGATGCAAATTCAGAGCGTATTCACTAAGCCACCTTGCTTAATAACATGTTGGCTTAATAACATTTTGGCTCAAAAACATGGTCCACAAACATAGCTTAATCTTTTAGCTAACAAACTTAATTTAACTTAAGAAACAATTCGCCAAAACACAGTCCAAACATACTGCCTTCCCCTGCCCTACAATTCGCCCATTTTTTAGCGGATTGTTAGGCGGGGGTTTTTATTTAAACAACAGATTTAGCAATCGTTTGCTTTTTCTCTGGAAGCAAATAGTAGATTGGGTATAATGCCCGTCTAATCATGTGCACACCGCACTTCTCTGTATGACGTTTGATAAAAGATAGGAATGTCTAAATGAGCCTTGCTGATCAAGTTCTTGCCGTAAATGATGACCTACCAATCCGTACTGATAAACCTGTCCACAGTGGCAAGGTTCGTTCGGTCTACTGGTTAACTGAAGAAGATAGCCAACGACTAATTAAAGAGAAAGGCTACGATGTAGCACCAGATGCGCCTTTAGCAATCATGGTGATCAGTGACCGTATCTCTGCATTTGATTGTATCTGGCGTGGTGAAGGGAATCTTAAAGGTGTTCCAGGTAAGGGAGCGGCTCTGAATGCTATCTCTAACCACTGGTTCAAATTGTTTAAAGACAACGGACTTGCTGACAGTCATATTCTTGATATCCCTCACCCGTTCGTATGGATTGTACAAAAAGCTCGCCCAGTCATGATCGAAGCGATTTGTCGTCAATACATCACTGGTTCAATGTGGCGTGCATACGCAAACGGCGAACGTGAATTCTGTGGTATCGAGATGCCTGAAGGCCTTGAGAAAGACAAGAAGTTGCCTGAGCTACTGATCACGCCTTCAACAAAAGGGATTCTGAAAGGTATTCCTGGCGTTCCAGAAGCTGACGATGTGAACATCACACGCAACAACATCGAAGATAACTTCGCAGCATTCAACTTTACTCAAGCAAGCGACATCGCGCATTACGAAAAACTTCTTAAAGAAGGCTTCAACGTAATCAGCCAAGCGCTAGCAAAAGTAGACCAAACCTTTGTTGATACCAAATTTGAGTTTGGCTACGTCAACGATGCTCAAGGCAAAGAAAAGCTTATCTACATGGACGAAGTCGGTACTCCAGATTCATCTCGCATTTGGGACACTCAGGAATATAACAACGGCAACATCGTTGAGAATTCAAAAGAAGGCTTCCGTCAGTTCTTGCTTAACTACTTCCCTGATGCCGACATTCTTTTGAATAAAGAGCGTATGCCAGAACGTGAAGCATTGGCTCGTGACAATGAACTTCCACTGGATTCGCTAATGTCTCTGTCTCGCACTTACCTTGATATCGCAGCGAAAATCACAGGTGCGGAGATCGTACTGAGCGAAAATCCTAAGCAAGAGATCATCGATGTACTGCGCGCTGACTATGGTCTAATCGACTAGTCGCTTAATTGCTAATTGCTTAATCGCTTAATCTCAAAATAAAAAGCTCGAAAGCGAATAAGCTCGTAGACTCAAGTTTTAGATACTAAAAGGGCCTCAATATTTGAGGCCCTTTTTACGTGTACGTTTTTACTATTCCTCGAGAGAGATTATAGGCGAGCTGAAGTTACAGCTTAATCGTGAACTCTTCTCCAGAATTACCCGCAATCACTAAATGACTGCGCGATTCAATATACTCGATCTGCTCTTCTTCAAGTGAATATGGCATCACCACTTTGAGCTCATTGATCCCTTCCAGCTTAGCGAGCTTGAGTAAGGTAACAATGTTCGACTCATCACTTTTACGCGTCGACATTGATTTCAATGCCATCTGCCATAAACGATCCTCTGGGGTGCCCAGCTCTTTAATGCTATCTCGCCAGACGGTACTGAACACTGGCGCAATTGTGGTGAGTGCTTCCAGAAAAGTCCATTTTTTACTGCATGAGGCGCCAAGAAATGTTGTGTAATCGAACTCTACACGCGTCTCTTCCTGTTTATCCATGATGTCCCCCGACACTTTGGCAACACAATATACTCAATATCTATCAACTCTTTCTTTATAGCAATAGGATATAGAAGAATAGTCTTTTATGACCTTTTGATTGGTTAAAAAGGAATATAAAAATCAAACTTGTAACAAAATAAGCACTGAAAAATCATATATGCATCTATTTGATTAATATTTTAGAGATAAAACTTATCCATCTATTTGATATCAATTATTCGACTCGCTTTTTTGAACTGAATACGCCAACCAGACCATGTCGGTAGCTCCCAACGTTTTGGCGATAACTTTCGGCTACCCGACTGATAATGGACGTAAATCAGCTTTCTTGCGGGCAAGTATTCAACATCGAGTTGCAAGTCGGCAAGGCTCAATGCAAACGGGTATTTTTCCGAAAATTCTGAGTAGAGCCAAGTTGGAATGCCATCGAACGGTATGTCTGCATGATCGAACATTTCCAATTCGCTGACATCAGTAACACCTAGTACTTCAAGCTGCTCTATAAACCATAGCTCAAAGTTAATGTTCTCAATTTCTGGTGTGTATTTAGTTTGTTCATCGAGACCAAGTTTCACATACAACTGCCAGTGTTTGATTTCTTGAGTGCGAGCCTTTGCAAAACCGGGAAGCTGCTCTCCATTTAACACAAGGTCGACGATAGGTTTTAACGATAGTTGCCCTTCAGCGGCGACGAGTTTGGTTGTAATCGTGCGGCCTGCGTACACCAATGCCATCTCGGTAAAAACACCATCATCATTCACAACGGTTTCGCCTTGCTCCCACTCTCCTAGTTCAGCATCAATGAGAAGCTCAAGAGGAATGGGTGTCGTGACCGTCGCTAAGGTCAGTGTTTGCTTAACGCCTCTTCCCGGCAAGCTGTGAGTATCCAACACCAACATCGCTTGTGCATTATCAGGGAAACGGTTCTGACGACCGAGCACCACTTCTAAAACACCATTGGCAAAGGCTTCTTTCCTTTTCAGTCGGCGCACAAACACCAGTTCAGGATGCAGATTCACAATGGTCTTGAGCAATTCAATGCGTTGGAAACGTGACGCGACTTCTAGCTGAGGAAGTTCAAATACCTCCCGCATTTGCTTCGCCAATCCTTGAGCTTCATTCAGAGCCTGTTGGTCGATGTCTAAATGCGGATATTCTCGACCGCGCACAATCTGAATCAACAGGCTTAAATCACACCCTTCCTTCTCTTGTTGCGCGAGCGCTTCAAGATGTTCTGCATTGTTTGGTAACTGATACAAGCGAGCAGGAACGGACAGCGCCGCAGTGAGATCAACCATCGCCTCTTTTAATGCTTTGGTTTTGATTCGAGTAACGATATCGGCATACAAAGCATCAATCGGCAACGGATACAGCTTTTTACCATGCTCGGTAACTTGATGGTCGGCGTTAATCGCTTCCATCGTCAGCAAGGTTTGAGTTGCACTGTTGAGTGATTTCTCTGGAATAGGGTCAAGGAAGGACAAGCTCTCAAGCGGAGATCCACAACATGCTGCGGCCAACATAGGTTCGGTCAGCTCTTCACGCTGCAATTCAGGCGGTGTGACTAACTCTAACGCCGCATGCTCTCCATATAGACGCACACAAACGCCGTCCATTACCCTACCCGCGCGGCCAGCTCGTTGTTTGGCACTCGCTCGTGATATGGATTTAAGCATCAGTGTGGTTCTGCCATTACGCTGAACGGTGCGTCTCTCTAATCCTGAATCTATCACCACGCCAATGTCAGGAATGGTTAATGAGGTTTCTGCAACGTTGGTCGCAAGGATGACCTTTCTCAAACCATTACCTTCAGTATGGATATTCCGACCCGATAACGCTGAATCTCGCTCTTTATCACTAACCGACGCATGCAATTTAACAACTTGGATATCTGGATTTTTCGCTAAGGCTTGTTCGCATTGCACGATCTCTTTTTTACCCGGTAGAAAAACCAACATATCGCCAGAAGAAGCGATCAACTGATGATTAACTTCTTCCACGATGCGCTGCTCTAGATGTCGACTATCAGGCAGTGTTCTGGATTCATTCGCTCTGTGTTCAATCTCAACTAGATAAGTTCGCCCTTCACAGCTTATGCGATTCGCATCCAAATACTGAGCAAGGCGCTCACCCTCAATGGTTGCTGAAGTGATCACCAAACGATGACTCGCTTTTTGCTTCAGAATCGCCACCAGCAGATCAATGTCCCAGCGCCTCTCGTGAAACTCATCCACCACGATCACATCGAAACTAGCTAATCCATCTTCTGATAACCAACGCAGCGCGATACCGGGCGTCACAAAAACAACGTTAGTTTGCTCGTTGTATTCCGACTCAAGCTTAATCGCATAGCCCACTTTGCTACCCAACTTCTCGCTTGATCGCTGCGCGAGATATTTAGCCAGTGATGTACACGC
The DNA here is from genome assembly GCF_041469805.1 of Vibrio sp. 10N.286.48.C11. Lineage (NCBI taxonomy): Bacteria > Pseudomonadati > Pseudomonadota > Gammaproteobacteria > Vibrionales > Vibrionaceae > Vibrio > Vibrio sp. 10N.286.48.C11. The sequence continues at coordinate 40,601 of NZ_JBFRLK010000089.1, forward strand.
GATGCGTCTTGGCTCCACCACTAACACTCGTCCATGTTGAGAGGCCCAAAGTGGCAGGCGCGTTGATTTACCTGATCCGGTTTCCGCCTCTACGACAAGGTGAGAATTAGCGATTTGTTCGTGGAATACGTTTTGATAAGCATCGATGGGAAGTAATGACATAAAATGGCGAGTAGCGAAAAAGTGTGAGCAAAGTATAACGAATTATCGTGTTGAAATTCGATAAGTGTGGGACAGAGGTAAGAATATCATTTTGTTTGCTCAGATCGCGGAGAAACTATTTACAATTGAATAACTAAACCGTTATCATTTTTTAGTTACCCTTTCTCCCATACTAGGCATCCAATGAACAACGATAAACGCCCTCTATATATCCCTTATGCTGGTCCTGCTCTACTAAGTACACCTCTTCTAAACAAAGGCAGCGCATTCTCTGCTGAAGAGCGCAGTTCTTTCAACCTTGAAGGTTTGTTACCGGAAACAACCGAAACAATCCAAGAGCAAGTAGGACGTGCATACAAACAATATTGTAACTTCGAAAGTGATATGGATAAGCATATCTACCTTCGTAACATCCAAGACACTAATGAAACGCTTTTTTATCGTTTAGTTCAAAACCACATCTCTGAAATGATGCCTATCATTTATACACCAACAGTTGGCGCAGCATGTGAGAACTTCTCAAATATTTACCGTCGTGGCCGTGGTCTGTTTATCTCATACCCGAACCGCGATCGTATCGATGACCTACTGAATAATGCGACAAACCACAACGTTAAAGTTATCGTGGTTACGGATGGTGAGCGTATTCTTGGTTTGGGAGACCAAGGCATCGGTGGTATGGGTATTCCAATTGGTAAGCTAGCACTTTATACAGCTTGTGGCGGTATCAGCCCAGCTTACATGCTACCAATCGTACTCGATGTGGGTACTAACAACCCTCAACGTCTTGCTGACCCAATGTACATGGGCTGGCGTCATCCTCGTATTACGGGTGCTGACTACGATGCATTCGTTGAAGAGTTCATCCAAGCGGTTCAACGCCGTTGGCCTGATGCATTAGTTCAGTTCGAAGATTTCGCACAAAAGAACGCAATGCCACTGCTTGAGCGCTACAAAGATCGCATCTGTTGTTTCAACGATGATATCCAAGGCACAGCAGCCGTAACGGTTGGTTCTCTACTTGCAGCATGTAAAGCAGCAAACAGCAAACTTTCAGATCAACGTATCACCTTCTTGGGTGCGGGTTCTGCGGGTTGTGGTATTGCTGAAGCTATCATTGCTCAAATGGTGTCTGAAGGTATCAGCGATGCACAGGCACGCTCTCAAGTTTACATGGTTGACCGTTGGGGTCTGCTACAGGAAGGCATGCAGAACTTGCTTGATTTCCAACAGCGCCTAGTTCAAACCAACGCAAATACTAAAGACTGGGAAAGCGATGGCACTGGCTTCTCACTACTAGACGTTGTTCGTCACGCTAAACCAACCGTATTGGTTGGGGTATCTGGGGCGCCGGGTCTATTCAGCAAAGAAGTCATCAAAGAGATGAACCTACACTGTGAACGCCCTATCGTGTTCCCACTGTCTAACCCAACAAGCCGTGTTGAAGCAACTCCAAACGACATTATTCGTTGGACTGATGGCCAAGCACTGGTTGCGACAGGTAGCCCATTTGAGCCAGTAACTCATAACGGCACCACTTACCCAATCGCTCAGTGTAACAACAGCTACATCTTCCCAGGCATTGGCCTTGGTGTATTGGCTGTGAATGCGTCACGTATCACTGATGAAATGTTGATGGAATCAAGCCGTGCGCTTGCTACGTGTTCTCCACTTGCTATCAATGGTTCAGGTGCGCTACTTCCACCATTAGAAGAGATTCACACCGTATCTAAGAAGATTGCTCTTGCCGTTGGTAAGAAAGCGATTGAGCAAGGTGTTGCACTAGAGATCACTGAAGAAGCTCTTCAACAAGCGATTGACCAACACTTCTGGCAGCCGGTTTACCGTCGCTACAAGCGTACTGCATTCTAATAAAGCGTGCTGCGCTCTGAATAAAAGCGTACTGCGCTTGGAATAAAGAGCGTTAACGACTCTTATATGAGCCTCTGCAATTGCAGGGGCTTTTTTCTTTAAACTGTCTTGTCTTTTTAACTGATTTTTCTCATTTTTATTTGGTATTATCGAGCACTCAAAAATTAATGCTCAGTGAAAGGACCATACCGAGAGTGAAATTTGATTCTCACATTATCCGTAGCTACATAAAAAAAGCTTACAAAAAACTGCAAGGTTTTCTGTTTGGCGCTTTCCTCGTGTTCTTAGTAGGCAGCGCTGCGGTTATTGCGATCGATTATTGGGTTTCATGGCAAGCGGAAGATCGCATCATCTACGATATAGATGAAGTGCCCGAGCTTGAGGTCGCCGTTGTGCTTGGCACGAGCAAATATTTGGGTCGAACACTCAACGACTATTATAAGCACCGAATCGAAGCCGCGATTGAGCTGTTCGATCGTGAAAAAGTGGACCAATTTCTACTGAGCGGCGATAACGCTCATCGCTCTTACAATGAGCCGTGGACGATGAAACGCGACTTGTTAAAAGCGGGCGTCCCCGAGGAACGCATCAATCTAGATTACGCGGGTTTCAGAACCTTAGACTCGATTGTTCGCGCCAAAAAGATATTCGATACCGATAACTTTCTGATCATCACTCAAAAATTCCACTGTGAAAGAGCGTTATTCATCGCCAACTCTTACGATATTCACGCGCAGTGTTTAGCCGTTTCAGGACCAACCCATCACTCGGGAAGCTCAATACGTTTACGTGAAGTGTTTGCGCGCACCAAAGCATTCCTTGATCTGTATATTATGGGGACAACGCCAAAGTTCCTTGGACCTAAAGAGCCCATTCAACCGAGTCCAAAACCGGAATCATTTCCGATCCCAAACCCTATCACCGACCCCACTGTAACCCCTGTTGTAGACCCTATAACAAGCCCGATTGCAGACCCAGCAGAGACAGATGTGTAGAAAACTACACATTTTGAATTTGTTGCCTCACACTTCCCCATTGTTAAGCAAAAACACACCAACACTCCTTTATTAACTTGAGTAACATTCTTCCAACAAAGTCTGACCCTACATCAAGCTATATACCTCGAAAATAATAAGCACAACTCAATGAAGTCGTGCACCAATACAACGAGGATAAACAAAAGGAGCGTCTTATGACGGCACTTGTTACTACACTGAAACACTGGTTGTTTACCCGCAACAGCATGATATTAATTGGTAATTTCACGCTATTTGCAGTTTTGCTCAATACCCTGCCATTCGAAGCGCAAGTGAATACAGGTTTAAGTATTCTCGTGTTCGTTGCCATTCTATGGTTAACAGAAGCTATCCACGTCAGCATCACCGCTCTGCTCGTTCCCCTATTGGCTGTCTTGTTTGGTGTATTCAACACGCCCGCAGCGCTGGCTAACTTTTCAAACCCGATCATCTTCTTATTCATGGGTGGCTTTGCGTTGGCAGCCGCACTGAACAAGCAAGAACTAGACAAAGCAATTGCTGACAAAGTACTGCTGATAGCAAAAGGCAGAATGTCGGTCGCTGTGTTCATGTTGTTCGGTGTGAGTGCGGGTCTATCTATGTGGATCTCAAACACAGCCACTACAGCAATGATGCTTCCTCTTGTTCTTGGCATCATGAACAAGGTTGACCAAAGTGAAGACCGCAACACCTACGTGTTCGTGCTACTGGGTATCGCTTACTGTGCTTCAATTGGTGGTATCGCAACCTTGGTTGGTAGCCCTCCAAACGCAATTGCGGCGGCAGAAGTTGGCTTGAGCTTCACAGAATGGATGGCACTTGGCCTACCTATCTCAATGATCTTACTGCCAATCGCGATGATCATTCTTTACGTGATGACAAAACCTAAGCTTGACCACAAATTCGAGCTAGACCATGCCCCAGTTGAGTGGACAAACAGCAAGAAAATCACACTGTCTATCTTCCTTCTAACCGTAACGCTTTGGATATTCGGTAAACCAATCAACGCAATGATTGGCGGATTCTCTAAATTTGATAGCTTAGTCGCGATTGGCGCAATTGTACTGCTTGGCGCTTCTAGAGCGGTGGAATGGAAAGATGTTGAGAAGACAACGGACTGGGGTGTGCTTATCCTGTTCGGCGGCGGTATCTGCTTAAGTAACATTCTAAAAGCGACAGGAACCAGCGTATTCTTAGCACACTCACTAAGCGGATTTTTAGAAACAGCTGGCGTACTGCTTACGATTCTAGCCGTGGTAGCATTCGTGGTATTCCTAACGGAATTTGCGAGTAACACAGCGAGTGCGGCATTGCTTGTCCCTGTATTCGCGACTATTGCTGAAGCGCTGGGTATGTCTCCGGTAATCTTGTCTGCACTGATTGCGGTTGCTGCATCTTGTGCTTTCATGCTTCCTGTTGCAACACCACCAAACGCAATCGTGTTTGGCTCGGGTCACATCAAGCAGAAAGAGATGATGCGAATCGGTATGGTGTTGAACCTAGTTTGTATCCTAGTTCTGACTCTGTTCGCTTGGATCTTCTGGTAAACACTAACGTTCTATAAGCGCATGCTTACAGGAATGCTCCCCTAAACTGGTTGAACTTCCCCCGGTTCAACCAAGACAAAAATGCCCGTTCAGCGTAAGCAAGCATTGAACGGGCATATAAAAACAAGAAACGCTTTCCCTTTTGGTGGCCCCGCGCCACCTTTTTTGTTTTGGCTTTTGGGAGAAGAACCATAAAAACGCCACACGTCACATATGCACGTGTGGCTTATAAACTCATCAAAACAATTTTCAGATTAGTGACTCAAGATCACCTGGTTTCGACCTGAATGCTTTGCTTGATATAAAGCTTCATCAGCGCGAGCAATGGTCTCTGTCACTCGCTCTTGCTTCATCTCGGCAACACCGATACTGCATGTCAGCGGATCGCCATGAACCCAAAGGTGCTGGCTAACCAATAATCGAATGCGTTCAGCTTTTATCTGCGCCTCTCCGGCTTCGGTCTCAGGGCAAAAAACAATGAACTCTTCACCACCCCATCTCACCAACTTGTCGGTAGCGCTGATCGAACTGCCCACCACCATGCTGAACTCGCGTAAAATATGGTCACCCATTTGATGTCCGTACTTGTCATTTACACTCTTGAAGTAGTCGATATCGAGATACAACATACCCAGCTTGCCATGTCCTTGCTTCACATGTTGTGACTGCATTTTCAACCAATCACGAATCGCGTGGCGGTTTAGTATTCCGGTTAACTCATCACGATGGGCCATCTCTGAAAATTCAAAATTCTGTTCTCTCAGTGCGCGATTGACGTTCTTTAAGTGGTGATGTCTTTTCTCTGCGATCACCATGCGTTTTCTTGAACGATGCAATTCTGAAAGTAAGAACACAGTACCTGTTCCGACCCAGATAAACAGCAAGATCAAGAACAAGCTTTCTGCGGTGATATACGAGCCTTCAAACTCGATGCTGCGAATAACAATTCGATGATGGCCTAGCTTCGCACCCGATGCGGTAGCAAACTCGACCATATTCACATTCGAATATTCAGGTGCAGAGTACTCTAATGCCACATCATTGTCGGCTAACCACCATGTCATCACCTGTAGATTGGCGATTGGGATTTCAATCACACCGCCATCGATTCCTGGAGAAAACTCCATGCCGTTGTACTTGTGTGTGTACTCGTCATCAGGAACAGAATAAGCAGGATTGTAGTTGCGTAGGTAAGTTCTCAAACGGCCACTAGAATCCGCTTCCGCATGGTAATCAATATTCACTCTAAAGGTGTGATACTGAGAGAGATCAAGACCTTCGGTAATATCTGGGTTGATACGAATCGATAGGCCGCAATAAGGCCAAGGGTATTCCGACTCTTTAAGTTCACAGTCGAGAATATATTGCCCATTTTCGTAGGATAATTGGGATGTACTGACGCCCCTATCAACTCGATCGCTGGTCGCGATAAATTCATATTTATCAGGGGTTATTGCTGTTATCACACGATTTCCGCTCACACGGTAATACTGCACAATGGCAAGCGTTGCGATAACGAGAAAGATAACAATCTTATGGATCCACTTCACGTCTAAGCTTCCGGCTTAAGATCCCTATAGTTGGGATTTCACGATAAAAAACAAATCAGGTAAATTAGTGATCTTAATACCAATAAATCACTAAAAAACGTTATATCACGCCCGAACAAAATGTCATACTATATTTTTATGCATGTATTTGCCGTTAATTATTCACGGCGAGAATCAAGTAATATTGCGTATAAAAGCAGACTCTATTTGTTATACTCATCGCAAATCATCGTTGACCGTATCGCCTGTTCACAAGGCGAGCGAGTGGACGAAATAATAATCAAAATACAACGAGTAATGTCATGTCTTTATTAGCAAAAGGAACACTCAAGAAGATGAGTGCTTCCCTTGATGGCGCGGTTACCTACCGTTTGCCTGTAGGCGAAGAGTTTGTAGAGCTAAACCCTCTGATTGGTAAAACCATCAACCTCACTCACACCGGCAATATTTTTTGCTGCTCATGTGGTAAGAAAACTAAGAAGAGCTACTCTCAAGGCCACTGTTTTGTGTGCATGAAAAAGCTAGCAAGCTGCGACATGTGCATCATGAAGCCAGAGACTTGTCACTACGATGAAGGCACGTGTCGCGAGCCTCAATGGGGTGAAGAGAACTGCATGGTTGATCACTTCGTTTACCTATCGAACACATCAAGCCTAAAAGTAGGTATCACTCGTCACACTCAAATCCCTACCCGTTGGATTGACCAAGGCGCGACTCAAGGTTTGCCTATCTTGAAGGTAAAAACACGTCAGATTTCTGGCCTGATCGAAGTTGAGTTAGCAAAGCACATTGCTGACAAAACCAACTGGCGCACGCTGCTTAAAGGCGACGGCGACGATATGGAATTGGTAGAAAAAGCCAAAGAACTGTTGCCGTTGGTTGAGGATAAAATCCAAGAGATCAGAGCGAAGTTTGGTGATGATGCTATCGAGATTCTGAGCGAAAACATCACTTCATTGAGCTACCCAGTTGAACAGCACCCAGTGAAGATTGTGTCGCACAACTTTGACAAGAACCCTGAAGTATCTGGTGTGCTGCAAGGTATTAAAGGCCAATACCTAATCTTAGATACGGGCGTGATTAACATCCGTAAATTTGGCTCTTACGAAGTGGAAGTGTCTGCATAACTTGTAGAACTTAAACGTTTCTTATAGTTAGAAGCGCTTAGTGAATAGCCAAAAAATAAAATGCCCTCAAGTGATGACTTGAGGGCATTTTTCGTTGTCGATCCTATTCGCTTTCGATGACGATTTTAGGCGTTAGAGCGCAACCACATCTCCGTCTACACAATTCTTGCCGTTGGCTTTCGCGCGATAGAGAGATTGATCGGTTAAATTCACGAGTGCATCAATCGTGACACCGTCTTCACAGGCTTGGCTATCACTGATTCCGATACTGACACTCGAATTAAATCGTAACTGTTCATCGATTCTGAATTCAACTTGATTAAACTGCTCTCGGATCTGATCAGACACTTGACGCGAAATCTGAGGCGACGCATTAGGGATAAATACAATGAACTCTTCACCGCCCCATCGACCTGCGACACCGCCCACAGCCTCAACATTACGCTTAGTAATATCAGCCAATGCGCAAATTACCTCGTCACCCACCATGTGCCCGTAGGTATCATTGATCGATTTGAAGTCATCGATATCAAGCAGCATACACACTAAGTGAGTCTCAGAGACAAGGTGCTCTCTCAGCCACTCATAAATCGCCCTACGGTTAAGCAAATCCGTCATTTCATCGTAATTCGCTTGGTGTACCAACTGCTTTTCCAGCATCACCTTTTGAGTCACATCTTCGAGCACAACCTGAACCGCTGGCTGACCTTTCCAAGTAATCGCATTGTCGTAAATATTGAAGAACCGATGAACGCCGTCAAAGCCAATGTTTTCAACCACGGTACTAGTACCTGACAACTCCCCTGATACGATCGCGTGATAGTGCTTGCTGATGCCATCGGCATTCTGTTTTGGTACCAGTTCAAGGATAGAGTCCAGCTCTAATACTTGCTCGATGGAAGCCGCGCCTTGCATGTTGACCCAAGATTGATTAACCATCAGCGGCTTGAAATCTCGGTGAACCAAGATGCCCTGCCCAGATTGCATGATCATGTCGTGATACATCTTATCTTGCTCACGCACCGCATTTTGCAGCTGAATCGCAGGGGAAAGATCGATCACTGTGACTTGCAGTGCAGGTCTTCCCTGCCACTCCGTCACATGGTCGATAGAAAACACGGTGAACTCTCTGCCATTACGATCAATATTGGTATAGGTGTGAACCTGAGGGTCGCGTTGACCACTGACCGTTTCAAGGTAATTTTGATAAGCTAAAACATGGTAATCTTCTGAGATTAGATCTAGAAAGCTATCGATATTAGAAAGTAGTTCTTCGGGCGATTGGTATCCATAGATGCGAGCATAGTTAGCGTCAACACTCACTACATTCATATCTTGAATAGTTATTACACCGTACGTGGATTCGAAATTTATTGAAGACATTGCCAACTCCGCACTCTAGCTACACTTCACAAACTGGAGCATAACAACACATCCTGCCAACGCTTCCACACAATCTATCACGCGCTAGGGACATTAATATGCCATCTAGTATATCGTACTGTTGCGGCCTTCTCTACAACTCAATTGCTAACACGAGTTAGTAAAAGTAGACAAGCATCTCAATCCCATTATTCGCGTCAAAAAACAGAAATAGATAACCTATACCAATGTAACCATTATCTTTTTCTACTTTTGGCCTTGAACTGATGAAAGAATCCGCTCCCAACCACTTCAAATCCTGTTCGCTATTCTTTTAAACCTGCGCACTATTCTTTAAACCTACGAACTATTCATTCCAATCAGAGAAATATGAGACTAAGAAGTCGATAGCTAACCGTGCTCTCTGTGGAAGAAAACGACGGTTCTGATAAACAATCCAACTGCTTGTGCCCGCTCCCCAATACTCTTCTAACACAGGGACGAGTTTTCCATTGCTAAGACTGCCATTGAAACTGCTTTTAGGAAGATAAACGATGCCAAGCCCCTCTTCGCAAGCTTTCAGTACAGCGCTTGAATTGTTGCTTTTCCAACGGCCATGAACTCTGACTGCGGTTAGCGGATTTCCATCGTTCTCGAACAACCACTGGTCACTGTTGGCGATAATACAGCTGTGCAGCTTGAGTTGTTCTGGATTCGCTGGAGCACCAAACTCAGCAATGTAATCTTTGCTTGCTGCCGCTGCCATCGGGCGATCAACCAGCTTTCTTGCCACCAATCCTGAATCGTCCAATCGACCATAACGAATCGCGAAATCGATGCCATCTTCGATGAAGTTAACCATCTTGGTATTGAAATTCATTTCTATGGTGAGCTCAGGATGCTCTTTAGCAAACTCCATCAGCGCCGCCGCGACATGATTTTCTGCAAACGCGCCTGCCGCACTCACACGCAGAGTACCGCTAAGCTGAGTTTGTTGAGACGTGACTTGTTCATTGGCCTGTTGTAGCCCAATCACCAAGTCTTTGCACTGTTGGTAATAAGTGTGGCCCGATTCAGTCAGGCTCACCATCCGTGTTGAACGCGCAAGCAGGGCCACTCCCACTCTCTCTTCCAACCTTGAAACCTGCCGACTCACATGGCTGGTACTGCAACCTAGCTGTTTAGCGGCTGCTGAAAAGCCGTGACATTCGGCTACCGCAACAAACTCATTAATACCTTCAAAGCTATCCATACTTCACCTGTTAACGTCTAACGAATTCACATCTGACTATTGCTATATAGCAATAATGTTTTGCCTATTCGGCATATTATCACCTAATCAGTTTGGAACTAGTATTAGATACAACAAGGCGGCGATAGCTAAGTAACAACGCGATACCTAGCGCCTAACGAAAAGCTTCAGTGCTTAACGAAAAGCGTCAGCACCTAAATAAAAAAAACAGCAGCTCAAAGGGACGAATCATGAAAAAAATACTAATACCTGTAACTAACCACGCAACACTAGGCGATACAGATCAAGCGAATGGTACTTATGCGCCTGAACTGACTCATGCTCTCAAAGAGATCATTGCTGCGGGTTTTGAGTACGACATCGCTTCTATCAAGGGTGGTAAAGGCCCATTGTACGGAACCGATATTGAAGGGGATTCAGTAAACGCTGAGATCTTGGCTGATGATGACTTCCAAAACCGCATCAACAATACGATTCCTGTAAACCAAATTAATGCAGAAAGCTACGATGCTATCTTCTACCCAGGTGGATTCGGTTTGCTTTCAGATTTAGCAACCAATGAACAGTTCGCTAGCATCGCAGCAAAGCATTATGAAGATGGTGGTATTGTCGCGGCAGTATGTCACGGCCCTGCGGCGCTGCTTCCGATTGTTCTGAGCAACGGCGAGAAGCTACTAAGCTCTAAATCGGTGACTGGCTTTACACGTGAAGAAGAGATCGACTTTGGTACGATCAACGACATTCCATTCCTACTGGAAGAGTCGCTTGCTCGTAGCGCAGCACGTTTCAACAAGGTTCAACCTTGGCAAGAGCTTGTGATTGTTGATGAGCGAGTCATTACAGGTCAGAACCCAACCAGCGCACACGCAGTGGGTGTAGCTATTGTTGAGCAGCTGTCTTGATTAAAAGCGGTCTTAATCGAATCACTGGCGTTACGTAAATAAGTAACAAGCGCTGTGAAACGAAAAAGAGCATACTCCCTACTCAATGTTCATGAGAGAAGTATGCTCTTTTCTAGGGCGTGTTGATCTTTC
>NZ_JBFRLK010000090.1:0-8488 GCF_041469805.1 Vibrio sp. 10N.286.48.C11
GTGATTTCTGAGTCGTCTTCAACCGGCGTAACCCCAACATCAACCGTGATTGTATCTGTACCGCCCTGACCGTCATCAACCACTACAGTAAAGCTATCGCTGCCGTTATAGTTCTCGTCTGGGGTGTATGTCCAATTACCATTTTCGTCAACGACTACCGAGCCATTCGATGGCTCTGTGCCTTTGCTAAACGTTAATTGGTCGTTATCCGCGTCTGTTGCAGTGAGTGAGCCACTTACTGGAGCATCTTCATCCGTGGTGACTGAGACATCTTCACCGACAGGTAAGTCATTGACTGGAGTAACGCCGACATTGACGGTTATGGTGTCCGTGCCACCTTGGCCATCGGAGACAACAACCGTAAAGCTATCATCACCGTTGTAGTTTTCATTAGGTGTGTAGGTCCAGTCACCGTTTTCATCGACAACAACAGTTCCGTTTGAGGGATCAGTGGCTTTGGTGAAAGACAGAGAGTCACCGTCTTCGTCTGAAGCTGAAAGGGTTCCGTTTACTGGAGTATCTTCATCGGTTGTAAATGAGAGAGTTTCGCCGACAGGAGAGTTATTATTATCAACAAAGGTAGGTTCGTTGTTAAAAGATCGAAAAGCATCGAGAAGGCTCAGGCTTTGAGTACGAGACATGCCTAGCGCTTCAAACCCCGTAGTGATGAACTCAGTACCAGGGATTGTTTCTTCGCCATCACGCTCAATAGTTCCGCTAGTCCCTAAACTCGAGCCATTTTGACCGGCAGCTGTCGCAAACTCTTCACCGAGTTCAGCGGGGTCTTGGCCTTCTTCTAATGCAGCAAAAATATCAGCGATATCTTGGTCAAGTTCGACCTCCCCAGCTTCGGGTGAAAAACGCTTCGCTGATACTTCCGGAGTATTAGGGGCATTTAGGGATTCAAGAATGACATCCCCCGATTGCAATGGCTGGCCGTCTTCTAGGACTTTAATTGTACCATCTACCGAAATAACAATGCGCTGGCCAAGTGCTAATGCACCGCTCACATTCAATACTGTCATGTCCATATAAACCCCTAAAACCCATTTTCAATCAAAACGTCAAAATAGTGACATTGTATTTATAATATTAGACAAAATATAACACCTAACACCATATAATTCATAGTTATGAATGCATATTTTAACAAGGTCATATACACCATGATGACAACGGTCACACACATCAATATCGAAAGCGCTCTCAAATTCCACATAAGTTATTGTGCTAAAGAAAAATAATTGACATATTAATAGGGTTCAAAGTGCATCAAAACATCACAATACGCACAGCGATCGGTTAACAACTTTACAACTATTTACGAGCGCCAATTGTAGCGATCGTGAATTTTTTGGCGGTTCATCTGAATTTTGTATATTATCGTGCAAAATTAAGACTCAGGTGTGATTCATTTTGGAGAGATGCAAATTGAACAGGATTCAAACGACGACCATAGGGCTAGCTTTAGCACTGACCTTTCCAGCTACAGCACAAACCTTAGAGCAAGCTGTCGCTTCTACGTTGGAAAGCAACCCTGAAATCAAAAGTGCTTATAACGAATATATCAGTAAGCGTTATCTTAACGACGCTTCTGGTGGTGCTTATCGACCAAGTATAGACTTAGATGGTGGGATTGGTTATGAACATACTGATCTTGTAACCAATCAAGACACCACCGACCTGACTAGAAAAGAAGCAACGATCACCTTGACCCAGTTAATATGGGATGGTGCTAATACATCCAACGATATCGACCGTACTGCCGCTGATGCAGAGTCTGTGCGCTATCAACTACTATCTAACGCGCAAGATATCGCTTTAGAAGTCACAAAGGTTTATCTTGATGCAGTGAAAGCCTACGAAGTGCTTTCTCTGTCTGAAAACAACCTAGCGACGCACAAAGAGATATATAACGACATTCGTAAGCGCGTGGAATCAGGTATTGGTTCAACCGCAGATATGTCACAAGTTGAAGCTCGTATTGCGAAAGCGCACGGGAATTTGCTAGCTGCTCAAAACAACCTTTTTGATACACACACACAGTTTAAAAGACTTGTTGGTCAATCTCCGTTAGGGTTAACTTTCCCTCGCGCAGATGCGGGCGCGATTCCTTATACGGTTGATGGTGCGTTGGCAAAAGCGTTTAACCAGCATCCAGTCATCAAGATTGCGCAAGCCGATGTTGACTCAGCCAAATTCCAATACAAACAATCCAAAAGCACCAACTACCCGACTGTTTCTTTTGAAGCTGCCCAAACTTGGCGTGATGATGCCGGTGGCACTCCTGGAAGCAGTGACGAGTTTTCTGCGATGGTTCGTTTAAGATACAACCTTTACAATGGTGGTTCGGATCAAGATCGTGCAGAGAGTGCAGCTTACCAACTCAACAAAGCCAAAGACCTTCGCGAAAGCACTTATCGCAATGTTGAGGAGAGTCTGCGTCTTTCATGGAGCGCACTTGATTTAACGGTTCAGCAAAAAGAGTTTCTATCTGACCACGTAGACTCGGCATCAGACACGGTTATCTCATATGAGAAACAATACCGCATCGGTAAACGTACTCTTCTCGACTTGCTTAACACCGAGAATGAATTATTCGAAGCTCGTAAAGGCTATTTAGATGCTAAGTATGACGAGCAATACGCAAAATATCGCGTAATGAACGCAACTGGTAACCTACTCATCGGTTTACGAGTTGAGATCCCAGAAGAATGGAATGAAAAGGTGGAATATTAATGAAGCTTACCAACACAGTATTATCGCTTTGCTTCATGGTTGTATCTGCCAATGCTTTAGCTGAAAACAGCGAGGACGAATTCGAATATCGATCTCTTCCGCCTGTTACTCAAATTTACGATCTTCAAGATGATGATAATGACGGTGTAATCAACGCGAGAGATTTATGTCCCGATACGCAAATTGGTGCTGAGATCGATAACGACGGTTGTGGATCATATTTCGAGTCATCGGAAAAGAAAGAGCTGCATATACTCTTCGCTAATAATTCCACGGAAATAAACCCTGTCTTTCTAGGGCAGATACGCCAAATGGCTGCGTTTTTGAAGCGCTACGAGAGCACAAGCATTGAATTGCAAGGTTATGCCAGTAAAGTAGGTAATGCGGCACACAACCTAAAGCTTTCGAAAGAACGTGCATCGCATGTAAGGCGTGCGCTTATCAGCAACGGTATTCAGCCATCTAGAGTCAACATCGTCGGTCATGGCGATTCTGAATTCAGCAGCGATGACACTCAAATCAATCACGCACTGCATCGAAAAGTTGTTGCTTCCGTTGTTGGGTTTAAGGGTAATATCAAAGAAGAATGGCACATCTTCACCAAAATCAAAAAGTAGGTGTTACTCTGCTTTTTCCATACTGAAACGTTATCTTAAGTTAACGTTTCAGTATGGTGATAATTCCTTGAATAGCATATACCTAAGCCGTCTATAATGTTAATCTTGCCACGTTATCAACATAGAGAATTAATCCATGAGCAAACTAACAGCTGATACTCAAGCAAATCTAGAACTTTTCGTTTCTGAAACACAAGAAACTAAACTGGTATGGGGCCTTCGCAACGAAGAAGGTTGGCTAGCATGTGACTCAAGTGAATTCGAAAACAGCGAAGTGATGCCATTCTGGTCTTCAAAAGAAGATGCTCAAACTCACAACGTTGAAGAGTGGGCTGACTTCGAAGTATTAGAAATTCCACTAGATATCTTTGTAGAAGATTGGTTACTGACTCTTGCTGAAGACGGCGTTCTTGTTGGTACTAACTGGAATGCAACATTAGAAGGCAAAGAGCTTGAGCCTTCTGACCTAGCGAAATTATACATCTAATTTCCGATATCGGTCGCGCGAATCGTGCGACCGATATACCTCTGATTAGTATCAACAAATTAGAGACCTACCTCGCATAACCTCGTAGCTGTACCTTTCAAAATTTGAAGCAACATCAAACTAATAATAGAATATCGTTCTTTATCTGATTGATCGTCTCTTGTGAATCACTTCGTTTTTGTTACCTTTCTACTACTCATTAGCTTTTGTTCTTATAGCCAAGTATCAACGTCAGATCGTGACCACTATTCACCAGTCTATACCTCCAATTTAAGCTCTACTCCAAATGCTGATTGGAACGCACTTTATCTCTCTACTTTAAACCACTCTCCTGAGCGCGCATTAAACATGCTGCAAACACGCTACATCGGGTCAACGGATTACGGAGATAAGCTTTACCTTGCGTCTCTTCTGTATCAATACATGAGCCACCGAGATCAGCCGTTCTACGGAATCGCTTCAAACGACAATGACTACCAAGCGATAGAAACAGCGTTTATTTCTGCTCTGAGGAAAGACGGCAAAGGCCAATATGAACAAGCACAACAAGGCTTTCTAACACTTTTGGCGAAAATGCAATCTCGCAGTGATTTAACTGGTAAAGCCTTACTAAAGTACCAGCTATGCCGATCGCTTAACGAGCAAGCTAAATACCATCAAGCGAACTATTACTGCTCTGCCCTTCAGTCAGATTTACATGACATCGCTGACCCTGTATTACCAAAATTCGGGACTTATCGAGTCATCGCGAACAATCATCATTTCCGCAGTGACTATCAAGCTGCACTAGACACCTACCTATCACTAATAAACGTGTTTCCACAAGGGCATGATATTTCAGGGGTTTACAACGATGTGGGTAACTTGCTCAAAGAATTAAAGCAATATGAAAAATCGGCGGAGTATCTAGAGCAAGCTCTCATTCTCAGAGTAAACGCTTCAGATTTAATGAAAGCACAAGTGCATCACAGCCTTGCGGATCTCTACCTTAACCAAGAGCAAAGTGAACTAGCAATTCATCACTTTCAGACAGCAAGAACACTGTTGAGCTCATCGTCACATAGCTACGGTATCGCACTAACAAATCTTGGCTTAGGAAAAGCGTACACTCAAACGAAAAACTATGATGTGGCGAGAGCCTACCTAATCGAGTCTCTTTCAGCTTCGAGCGAACTGAGCAATGATGTTATTCGCATCAATGCTTACTTGGCGATCAGCGATATGTTCGAAGAACAGAAACTGCCAACTGAAGCGCTCAACTATGCTCAACAAGCGCTAGAATTAGCAGAACAGGTCACAAGGCACAAATACATCGCGCAGTCACTTCTTCAGCTTTCTGATATTCATCAATCACTCAGCGATTACCAACAAGCTTTCTATTTCTACCAGCGATACTCGTCAATACAAATGGAAGCTAGAGATATCGACAATCGACTCGCACTCGAAGCGCTCGGCCTGACGCACGCCAAATATGAACAAGAACTAGAAAGCTCTTTCCTGACACATCAGACGAAACTCGACCGCGTTCAAATTGAAAAAATGGAACATCAAAGATGGATGTACAACATCGTTGTTATTCTGTTGCTTTGCGCTGCAAGCTTCACGGTATTGATAAACAAAACGGTTCGCGCAAAAGCAGCAATTGATGGCTTAACGAAAGCATATAGCCGAACTGAGATAATTCGAAGAATCAAAAGAGTGAAACGCTGTAAAGGGACGGACAAACAGCATGTGCTCGTGCTGCTCGATCTAGATAAGTTTAAGAAGATTAATGATGAGCATGGGCACCCTACTGGTGATCGGGCACTGGTCCATATTAGTGATCAAATTAGAAAACACTTAGTGAATGGTGAATTGTTTGGTCGCTTAGGGGGTGAAGAATTTGTCATCATGTTAACCGATACCCCACCAGCAGAGGTACGAGAACGCGTTGAAGAGTTGCACTACGCCATTTCAAGCACTGTCTTTTTATCAGAAAGCAAAAAGTCACTTAATGTGACCGCGAGTTTTGCTTATCTAGCAACCTCAAACGCATTAAGTGACTTTGATGACTTGTATTCAGTGCTCGACCAAGCACTCTATCAAGCCAAAAGCAACGGCCGAAACTGCATTATTGATGCATATAACGAACCGATTGATTTACCTGAAATTATTTATTCTCAGCCTGTTTGCGAACCAACTCAGCCATGATGCTTTCGCGATCACCGAGGTAATCGTTAAGGCCAACTTTACGCAGTTCACATGCCGGACAATCGCCACAGCCATCACCAACAATGCCGTTGTAACAAGTCAGTGTTTTGTTTCTAACAAGTTCAAGTGCTGAGTACTGGTCTGCTAGCGCCCATGTCTCAGCCTTGTTTAACCACATTAGCGGTGTTTTGATATCAAGCTGCTTGTCCATACCTTGTACAAGTGCAGAGTTCATCGCCTTCACAAAGTCATTACGACAATCAGGGTAACCAGAAAAGTCTGTTTCACACACACCTGTAATCACGGTTTCAGCACCGATTTGGTAAGCGTAAATACCCGCTAGAGTCAGAAATAGAATATTACGACCAGGAACGAATGAATTCGGCAGCCCATTCTCTTGCAGCTCATGAGACACAGGAATATCGTCACGAGTCAAAGAGCTGATAGCCAGTTCATTCAACAGAGTCACATCCATCACTTTGTGCGCTTTCACACCAAGCTCTTTCGACAATGACTCAGCAACTTCAATCTCGAGTCTATGGCGCTGACCATAATCAAACGTAATCGCATGAACTTCATCATACTCTTTTAATGCTTGAACAAGACACGTTGTTGAGTCTTGACCACCACTGAATACTACCACTGCTTTTTTCATCTTAAATCCTTACGAGAACCTTCTACTAGCGACTTATCTTGCCCAGTAAAAATACAACCTATGCGATGCTCAAATATTTGTGAGTTTGTATTGATAAGCGCCAATTGCGCTCAATGCAGGTATCAATACAAAGCTGAGTAGCGCGGTCTTTTTGGCTGATTGGTTGCAGAGCGATAACAGTGTCGTTAGGAACTGCTGCTCGCTCCAATAAACCGTCAAGTTGTTCGATGTCTTTGCTTGTACCTACTGGATGCTTAATTTCGTTAGCACGTTGCAAGGCGCTATCTAAGATTTCCAGTTTCGCTTTCATCGCCACTTTCGGTGACACCGTAACCCAAGTGTCCGGTGTGGCTTTAACTTCTGATGTTCCGCTAGTCTCAATCTGACAGCGACAACCGTGCTGCTCAAACGCTTCAGTAAGAGGAACAAGATCATAAATGCATGGCTCACCACCAGTAATCACAATGTGCTTAGCAGTGTAACCTTGCTTGATATATTCATTCACGATTCCTTGAGCATCGATTGCTGACCAAGTAGGTGAATCTTCTGTCTTAACCATAATATCGCCAAGGCTGGTTTCCTCTTCTGGCAACGCTTCCCAGGTCTGCTTGGTATCACACCAAGAACAGCCCACTGGGCAAATTTGCAGACGAACAAAAACAGCGGGAACGCCAGTAAACACGCCCTCACCCTGAATGGTTTCAAACATTTCATTAATCTTGTACAACTTTCCCTCAGCTCAATCATTTGATGAAATTAATCAACCGCAGACCTTAAAGCACTTCCCCCTTTTGGTCAAACAAATGAGTACTGATAAATGAGTTGATCAAAGCCCTAGCCTGAACTTTCAAGTTCCCTTATCCTTTCGCCCATAGATTTCGTTAGCTTTTAATTTTTTAGTAAGGAACAACATGTACAAACTGATTGCTCTTGATATGGATGGCACACTACTCAACAGTGAAAAAGTGATTTCTCAAGAGAACAAAGACGCAATCGCCAAAGCACGAGCTGCAGGTGTGAAAGTGGTTCTCGCTTCTGGTCGCCCTTTAGAAGGCATGCAAAGCAAATTAGATGAGCTTTCGATTGACGGCGAGGATGACTTTGTACTCTTCTATAACGGCTCTATGGTTCAGAACGTATCAACAAAAGAGATCATTCACAGTGAGATCAGCAACGGTAAAGCCGCAAAAGAGATTGCTGCCCTCGCTGAACAGCTTGGTGGTTATGTCCATGCTTTCAGCAAGATCCACGGCTTAATCACACCTGAGAACAATGAGTACACTGGTATTGAAGCGCGTATTAATGGCTTAGATATAACCGAGTTCGACTTTTCTCAACTAGAAGATGACCACGAAATCATCAAAACTATGATTGTCGCTGAACCAAGCAAGCTGACTGAAATCATCGGTAAGTTGCCACAAGAGCTTAAGACTCAGTTTACTATCGTACAAAGTGCACCATTCTTCTTAGAGTTCCTAAACCCGAAATCAAACAAGGGTGTCGGTATTGAAGCGATAGCGAAACACTTAGGCATTAAAGCGGAAGAAGTCATCTGCATGGGTGATGCTGAAAACGATCACCATATGCTTGAATACGCAGGCCTTGGCATTGCAATGGAAAACGCAATGGAAGAAACCAAGAAACTGGCGGATCACATCACAGCTAGCAACGACGACCATGGTGTAGCGGTCGCGATTGAGAAGTTTATCTTCAACTCATAAACGCTCAACAGGTTCTAATAAGAATTACTTTTTGCTTGTTTCAGAATCGAGTAGGAGGGGGCCTCACGGCCTCCGTCCT
>NZ_JBFRLK010000091.1:0-40015 GCF_041469805.1 Vibrio sp. 10N.286.48.C11
GATTTAGGAAACAAAGCCTCTGTGAATGAAGTTAGGCTTAGGAGATATCAAGAGGCTATTTTTACTGCTCCATAAAGCAAAAAACCCAGCGAAAAATCGCTAGGTTTCAAATATAAAAAATGAGGTAATACAAGTTTACTTCAAAGGGTCATTGTCAGGAAGTGCATTATGAAGCCAGAGTGCTAAACGCTTCTTGATGTTCGCACCATCAAGCTTGCTCTCAGGGAGAGGTGTGATCTGATTGACTTCAACAAGGAACAAGTACACCGCTTTAACCTTTATCGGTTGGGATGAATTTGGCAAATCAAAACCTTGTAGCTTAGCCATCTTAAAACCGACTTCAACTGCTTTTTTTACCAGCTTATCTTCATTAATGATCTTCGCGGTTTTCGACATATCATCTCCATCATCTTTATCGAATGAATATTGAGTATATCAAACCGAAAAATTCACAAGATTACTTCGCTCTCAATTTGAGGAGTCACTTTGATAAATAACATAAAACGAATAACAGGCTCTAGGATGACTCTAATTCGCTTGATAGTTACGCCACCAATACCTGTACGCAAACGGTCTCTTAACAGAACACTCAATAAATGAGATCTTAAGTCAAAAAACAAAAATTCGAATAATATTTGACTTAGCATTCCAAAGAATACGGAATATTATGATGTTCATTTTGAAAGTTAAAATTCAATAAAAGATCAATAAACTGCTGTTATTTAACTGGTTTAATACTAATTCGACTTAGATCTTATTTACAACCAATTGTAACCAATTGTTATTTACAAAATACTCACTAAGAAAATAGAATAAAACCACTAATTTTATACTGGTGTTGAAAATGCGTTACCTCTGGGCTTCATTCTGTCATAAAAATCCAATTCCGGGTCGAATTGTTCATATCCTTGTTATGTTGATAGCGCTAGCTTCTATCACCATTCCATTGATTTCAAAAGACGCCACAACCATCTTAACTTCACTGTGTGCTGCTCTAGTCTGTTTCGTCGTTTTTGTCTTCTTTGCGCTCGCCGACAAAATGCGCTCAGGCATGCATTAATCAACCAATCAGTTCTCTATCACCAAGCATTCTCTTTTTAAAAATTCATTATAAAATGCTGGTTACCAAATACGGAAAAGCCCAAAGTTATTAGCTTTGGGCTTTTCTTCTATAGCGAAATCTTACATATTCCAAATAGCCTGCCGTTGGAAATTACAGCTATCAATCGGGCATGACCACAATACCCATGGTTTCAAGCAGTTGCTCTTGCTGCCAAGCAACGATTTTAATCCCCGATGTGTCTACCTTGCGAGGATCTAACCCTTCTAATTCAGCATGGCATAAATTAGCACCTTGCATACTGAATTGCCCCCATACATCTTCCGAGAACACACCTCGGCTGAGATCAGACTCTTTCAGTGACGCACCGCCAAGGTAAGTGCCTATCCAACGGTTCTCAAACAGCTCACACTTCTCTAAACAAGCTTGTTCAAAATTGGCGTATGACAGATTACAGCCCGTAATATATGCAGAGCAAAAATACATTCTATAGCTTACCTGATTGGCAAAATTCGCACGAGTAAAGTTCGCCCCTTTCAGGTCACAATCACGTAACTCAATACCATAGCAATTCGTATTACTAAAATTCGCCATCGCCAACTGACAGTTCTGAAAACTTGCATCACGCAAATCTGCAACATCGAAGTGACATCCCTCAATATCGCCTTGTTCGATAAACTTACAGTTAATAAACGTTGCATCACGTAAGTTCGAACGTCTGAAATCACAACGGATAAACGTACAGGCTGTAAATGTAAGCTCTGATAAGTCTTGCTGAGCAAAATTGTGGTGATGATAAGTGCTGTTATTGGTGTCCATTTAGCCCCCTAAAGAAATTAAGCTAAGACTACCATTGCGATCTTAAGAAAACACCAAATTAAAAACGAACAAAAACAGCAACTTAAAACACCCAAATTTAGCCATTTTAAGGCACCAAACAGGCCCTTTAAGGTTGTTATTTTCGATTTATAGGATGTGCTTATCTTGAAAAAAGTTTTGTCGCTTAGAAGTGCCAATAAGAGAAAAAGTTACTTTGACGAAACGAGTCAATTATTGACCGCGTCCTAACGCGCTAGACTGGACGGTTGGTATGTTGCTCGTTACACTATTCCTCATTCTCAGCATAAAGAGTAAGAACAATGAAAGACATGCGACAAGCTATGCTCGATGCAGGGTTTAGCCTTATCAATGAACACGGGTTTGCTGGTGTTGGCCTGATGAAAATCATCAACCAAGCGGAAGGCACGAAGGGTTCTTTTTACCATTACTTCAAATCCAAAGAACACTTTGGTGAGATCCTTCTTACTAACTACTTTGATGAGCATCTCGCTAAGCTGGACGACTTTTTAAGTGATGAGTCGCTTTCTCGTCGTGATCGCGTAAAAGCCTATTTCGAGTTTTGGTGTGCATCGAAACTGACTGAAGACTTCAATATCCAATGTCTTGTCGTAAAACTGGCGGGAGAAGTATCTGGGTCGGCTAACCCGTTACAGTCCACAATGGCAATAGGTGCAGAAAAGATCATCCTGCGTATGGCGAAGCTATTTGAAGAAGGCAATGAGGCCGGTGATTTCACTATCGCAGAGCCAGAATCGCTGTCTCGAATGCTTTATGGCCTATGGCTAGGCTCAACGCTCATGGCCGCCATGCAGCGTAACCGTTCGATTCTAAACAATGCCATGGAAGAGACTCTTCTCGCCATGAGCCCAGCCCAAGAATCGGCTGACTAGATATACCCGTTACCAGAAACCAAATACCAAATACCAAATACCAAATACCAAATACCAAAAGGCTCGCATAATTTAGCGAGCCTTCTATCTTACTGTAAATTTTGATTAAATCGATTCACGCTTACTCCGTTACCCCAGACGAGACGGGATATTATTGGCTTTGAATAAGTCCTTAATAACAGGGTCGATATGCTTGAAGAAACTCAGCCATCCTTCACAGAGATAATTTAACCCAGCCTCACCATCTCGGCTTTTGATGATGCGGTTTTTAGGGCACTCGCCATGGCATGCAAATTTAAACTCACAGGCCTGGCATTGTTTCGGCAGAGACTTCTGTTTGGCGAACCCAAAACGCTGCTGCTTTGACGAAAAGGCTAAAGATGAAAGTGCTTGTTCCTGAATATTACCTAGCTGAAATTCGGGAAAGACATAATGGTCACATGAATAAACATCGCCATTGGGCTCAACCGCTAACCCTTTTCCGCAGATCTCACTCAAGATACACATGGTGCTTTCTCTGCCCATCCACACTCCGACAAAATTTTCAAAGTACGGCACTAATACCCGACCAAAATCATGTTCGAACCATTCGTCAAAAATGGTAGTGAGGAATTCTCCCCATTGCACAGAATCGACACTCCAAGCTTCAACCTCGCCTGATACGGGAATGATCGCTTGTTGGTTGCTCAACCATTTATTGTTGGTGTGAGCTTCGCGCTTATCGACCACAGGAATAAACTGCAACTGCTTCGAACCCACTTCATCGCGTAGAAAGCGATAAACCTCTAGTGGATATTTACCTGTCACATCATTCACGCAGCTTAGGGTCGCGAACTCGACGTTATGCTGCTTCAAGTAGTGAATACCACGCATTGTTTGAGAAAAAGTGCCTTTGCCTGCACGGTTGGTTCGGTAGTGATTGTGTAAGTGCTCTGGGCCGTCAATGCTCACACCAATGATAAAGTCATTTTTTTTGAAGAACTCACACCACGCATCATTCAGTAACGTGCCGTTGGTTTGAAGGTCGTTGCTGATCTTACTGTGGTTAGGACAATATTTTTTCTGCAGCTCGACGACTTTTTGAAAGTACTCAACCCCCAACAACGTAGGCTCTCCACCGTGCCAAGAAAAGATGATTTCAGGCGTATTCTGCCCTTCTATGTACTGCTTGATATAACGCTCTAACATAACTTCATCCATCGTATATTGAGAGCCTTTTGGGTATTCAAGCAGCTGTTGTTTTTCTAGGTAATAACAGTAGGTGCAACTGATATTACACACCGCCCCAATCGGTTTTGCTAACGCCTGAAGTTTGCTGTGTGCTTTGCCATTAAACTGCGGAACTGAACTCAAATTTGATAGCGATAATGTCGTCATGAAGAGTGCCTCGATGTAAAAGTTATTGTATTAGCCAAAACAATTCGTAATTCCTTTACACGGCGTTCATCGGCCAACCAAGCTTGGTGGCATTAGGTTGGCCGAGTGGTTTTTCCTCTATTTCACGTTTTCAAACGGGTTCCACGCTTCGTCAACTGGGACGATATTTTGCGCTTTTTCGTATTCTTGATATTCAGCGACCATCTCTAAGAACAAGTCTGGCATTTCATTTCTCAAGTCATGTTGCTCAGCTGGATCTTTCTTGGTGTTGTATAAGTGCCACTCACTGTCGCCGCCCATTCCCGTAGAAATTCGAATGATCTTGTAATCACCTTTAAGCAGAATTCCGCTACCAAACAATTCAAATGGAATCGCATTGTTGGCACTGTGCACGTCTGCCGTTTCCCCTTTGAAGTAAGGCAACAAGCTCACACCACTCATCTGCGCTACTTCTCTACCTTGATATTCCGTTCCTGGATGATCGACCTCTGCAATCTCAAGAATCGTCGCTGCAATGTCCTTCACTTGGGATAAGTCGTCTGTCTGAGTTCCCGGTTGCAACGCATCTTCACCGTCTAAAAGCGCTTTGGCTGGCTTAACGATAAATGGCACACGGATACCGCCCTCTGCTGTGTAAGCTTTGTACCAAGATAGGCCACCGGTTGAAGCGCTTGCCCACTCAGGTCCAAGTGACACACTGGAGTTCGCCTTACCCAAATTTTCAGTCGAATTATCGAAATGATGAGCAGTCCACGTTCGGATCAAATCACTGATATTTTCACCGGTAATATCCGCCGCTTCTGGGCCGTTATCCGCTAGATACATAATGTAGGTATTGTCGTATTCGCCGATTTCTTTCAGGTAATCGACTATCTGGCCGACTTGTTGGTCCTGCATTTCCATCATGCCCATCGCGACAGCCATTTTCTTGCCATACCACTTTTGTTCTTTCTCAGAGAGCGAATCCCAAGGTCGGCTTAATGCGTTACGATCTGAAATATCGGCGTCTTTTGGAATCACACCCATCTCTTTCATGCGTTCGAAACGGTCTTCTCGAACCGAGTCCCAACCATGCTCAACGTAGTAATCGACTTTATCTTGATAGGCAGACTCAGGCGCTTGCAGTGGCAGGTGAATACCGGTGAATGGGACGTAGGCGAAGAAAGGCTTACCGTCGTCTTTTTTGCTATCGATCATCTTGATGATCTCGTTGGTGTAAACTTGGTCTGAGTACTCGCCTTTGTACTTGTCCTCAACCACTTCACCGTTACGGTAAGTTGGCTCAACTTCGACGCCAGGAATATCGCCTTTTTGCAGCGCATCCGCTGTCGCGGCATTTTTGGCCGGGAACATCATATCTCGATTAAAGTGATTCGAGCCGCCCGCTAAGATACCGTAGCTCTCTTCAAAACCTCGATCATCCGGTAAGAATCCATCGTCGTGCCCCAAGTGCCATTTACCAGAGAGGTAAGTGTTATAGCCACTCTCTTTAAGCAGCGTTGCGACCGTAACCCCGTTCTTGGTGAGGTAACCTTCATAACCCGACTTGCCAATCGCGCCCGGATAGACGGCATAGTCGAAGGTGCCTAGCCCAACCTCGTGGCTATTTGCTCCGGTTAACATCATAGAGCGCGTTACCGATGAGGTTGGTGACGCGTGAAAGTTAGTAAACTTAACCCCTCTTCAGCCAGCGCCATTAGGTTTGGGGTATCCGCTTCTGAGCCATAAGGCTGTGTATCGGCAAAGCCCACATCATCGCCAACAATAACAACAATATTCGGTTTTTCTGATTCAGCCGCAAGAGCAGCACTGCTTGCCGCAGCCATTGCAGTGAAGACTAAAGATTTCTTGAATGTCTGCATAAGACGTTCTCCAATTTCTGTGATTAACTTGTTTCAGTAATTAACTTTTCTGCGAGTAACTTTTTCTGTGAGTAACCTGAGTTAAGATTTGAATTAATGCGCGGCTTGCGACATCCAATGTAATAAGTCGAGCGCAGGGTCATACTCTTGAGCTGCTGCCATAGAACCACTCATAATCGTTGATACACACGTTATATAAGAAGATGCCCACAAACATCGACTTCTCAAATGCGCTGTAAATCATGGTTGAGGTACGCAGCGATTTGTACTTCGCCGAGAACATCAACAACACACCAATACAGCCAACCACCACACCCCAGTGTTGATAAGTACCGAGCAAATACTCTTTGTTTTCCATCATGGTATCGTTGTACGAGAACAGCGTCTGCATACTCCAATCAGGCGCTAGGAAAGTGGAAAAAGCCGTCGCCGTTAAGAAACCTGTAATCATCAAATACGATTTGATCGTACGTTCAAAAAAACGTTCCAACATAAAAGTAACCTCTTAAAATAATTTCGTGAAAATAACTTTTTGAAAAATAAACAGTGTCATACCAACAGTGATTTACTGGCCAAGCATGCCCATCACTGCTGTTTTTAATTCGTTGTCTTCTTTTGAAAACAGATGCTTAACTCGATGATCTAAACCTGTTTCCAACACAGTTTTAGCGTGAGAGAAAGTGATAAACCCTTCTTTACCGTGATAATTGCCCTGGCCTGATTCGCCAATGCCACCAAACGGCGCGTCATCAACCGCTAAATGGAAAACACAGTCATTAATACACATGCCACCGGAGTGAACTTGGTGCTTAACCTGAGCCTGTAAACTCAAATCAAAGCTCATCAGGTAGAGTGCTAACGGCCTTGGTTTGCTATTGATGACTTGGAACGCCTCTTCGACATTGCGATACGTAATCAAAGGTAATAATGGGCCGAAAATTTCTTCGTTCATCACCTTGGATGACAGGCTTGGTTCAACGATCAAATGTGTCACCAACCGACGAGTATTTAGGTCCATCGATTCGTCATGGCAAGCAACGATTCGTGTCCCAGCTTCCTGCTCTTCATTCAACAGACCAGCAATACGATCACATTGGCGAGGGTTAATGAGCGAGGTTAAACTCTCAGAGTAGATCCCTTCATCAAATAGCAATTGGTACTGTTTTTTATACTCTTGAATGAAAGATTCAACTTTCCCTTCAGGTAGCAATACATAGTCAGGAGCCACACACACCTGCCCGTAATTGAGGCTCTTACCATAAATGATTCGCTCAACCGCGATATCAATTGGCATATCTTCTGCAACGATAACCGGTGACTTACCGCCTAGCTCTAGCGTGACTGGAGTTAGCGTGTCAGCCGCTGACTTCATCACTTGGCGACCCACTTGGGTTGACCCTGTAAACAGAAGATGATCAAACGGCAACGCCGAAAATGCGGCTGCGATTTCTACCTCACCTTCAACCAAGCACACCTCATCGGCATGGAATACTTCCGCCAATAGCGCTGTTAATACTTGGTTCGTCGCTGGGGTAAATTCACTCATCTTGATCATGGCGCGATTGCCAGCAGCCAGAGCAGAAATAAGCGGGCCGACGGATAACATGATCGGGAAATTCCACGGAGCAATAATCCCGACAACGCCTTTGGGTTGATAAACCACCTCCACACGAGAGGTTGAAAGTAATGGACCGGAATGACGAATTGAAGATGTCGACCAATGAGGCAAACATTCAATGCTGTGATCAATATTTCCGATACAAGGCAATATGTCAGCCATCAAAGTGTCTTGTCGACTGCGGTGACCATAGTCCTCACTCACGGCTGCACACAAACGATCTGTGTAATCGATTAGCGCAGATTTAAGTGCAAGCAACTGCTCAATTCTCACCGATACCGCTGGCATCGGGTTCTGTGCAAAAGCTCCCTGCATGTTGTTCAACGTCATGGTCATTTGTGTTGGCGTCAATTCGTATTTCATACATCACCTCGTGGTTAAGATGAGCACACAATAATACAAAACAGACCGGTCGGTCTATACTTTTATTGTCAGAGAATCGTCAATGCATTTTTGAATACAAATAAATAGGGTGATTACAACGTAGGGTTAAAACCCAGGGAGATTTAAAATAGAAGGACGTAGCGAATAGGCGGTATAACGAGAAATTTCACATAGTGAGATCAAAAATGGCCGCTTAATGCGACCATTTAATAATTATTTAAATTTTTGTTTTAAATAGATAATTTAAAAATAACGTTAGCTTTTGGCTACGTTTGCAATGCCTTCAAGCTGAAGCACTGGAGCAGCGTCGATGTCTTCTGCGTTCATCATTGCTGATACACGCTGCATCGAAGAAAGCAGTAAGCTTTGCTCCCACGTCTCTAGGTTTTGGAATTTTTTAACGAAGTTATCTTGCAGCGGCGGTGGCGCATTGTTTAGCAACTCTTGACCTTTTTCAGTCAGGTTCGCGTGTACTTTACGGCGGTCCGATGAACTGCGTACTCGTTGTACATAGCCATTTAACTCAAGACGGTCGATGATCGTCGTCGTCGTTGCTTGGCTTACATTGGTCTGATTAGACAATTCTTTGATCGTCACATTACCCATTTCTTGGATTGCTCTCATTAAGATTAATTGAGGGCCAGTCAAACCATACTCTTTACTCAGCTTCTTCGAGTGTAAATCGATAGCGCGAATAATTTGGCGAATAGCGACCAGGATTTCGTCATGTTTGTCCAAGATGCAGACCTTTGTACTAATATACTGTGAATGGTTTTACAGCGTCGAAGCGATGAAATGCCTCGAGTGATTACGTCACGCGCGCTCGAATTACACTGTAAATTGATAAATTACTTCATTGATTTTTCCGCATTGTACTGATGTTCATACTATTCTCAATCTTTTCTATACCACTAAACTTGCGTGGTACGGCACTTTTGCTTAATGAAGGGGGAATGAAAGCTTCAATGAAGACAAAAATAATGAACCAGAGAATACAAACTCAAAGAATAATATATTTTAATAATCATAGAGGTAGAGAGACTTAACCCTCTCCACCCAATAAAAAACCAGCCTCAATAGCTAAGCTGAAAAACGAAATTTTACGCAGCGGTATTCATCTGAAAGTTACCCGTTAGTGCGTTGTAAAACTCGCTGTTATCCAAAATCCCAACCAATTGATCGTTTTCAACCAACAGAATTGGGTGGTTACTGATCTGTTTAAGCTTAATCGCATCACGCATACCAATCTCCGGGCTTGTCACTACCACACTCGACGCGTTGATCGCAGTTAGATCGTCAGACTCGCTCCACTCAACAAGCGCCAAAGCAGATTCACCTTTTACTGATAAAGCACCTTCATTCTGTTCAATCCAGAGATCTTTAGAATCGCAGATCTTCCAGCTTTCATTCTCTTGCGTCAGTGAATCAAGAGGCTGCATTAAAGAACGACCTTTAAGCACATTCAATGGATTGGTGTGAGCAACGAAGTCTTTTACGTATTCGGTTTTTGGCGTCAGTACGATCTCTTCAGGCTTACCGTGTTGAATCAGTTTGCCTGACTCCATGATCGCAATGTTATTACCAATCTTCAGCGCTTCGTCTAAATCATGACTCACGAACAAAATCGTTTTGTTAAGCTTGTTTTGCAATAAAATTAGCTCATCTTGCAACTGTGCACGAATGAGCGGATCAAGCGCTGAAAACGGTTCATCCATAAGAAGAATGTCGGTATCCATCGCAAAGGCACGCGCTAGACCAACACGTTGCTGCATACCGCCAGAAAGCTCATGCGGATACTTGGTTTCCCACTCTGCCAAACCCACCATTTCAAGTTGTTCACGCGCTTTAGCACGACGAACATCTTTGGCTACGCCTTGCATTTCTAGACCAAACGCCACGTTATCTAACACGTTTAACCAAGGCATTAGGGCAAATTTTTGGAACACCATAGAAACGCGGTGAGTACGAAGATGACGCAAGGTCGCTTCGTCGCACTGTTCACCTAAATCAACCTGCTTGTCTCCATCTTTGATCGCCAATGAGCCACGGCTGATCTCATTCAGGCCGTTAACTGCGCGAAGCAAAGATGATTTACCAGAACCAGACAACCCCATCAGCACACAAATCTCGCCTTCTTCAACGGTCAGCGACACATTGTCTACGCCGACAACTTGACCAGTTTCATCAATGATCTCTTGGCGAGTTTTACCTTGGTCGAGTAGCTCAAGCGCTTGTTTCGATTTATTACCAAACACAACATCGAGATTCTTAATGGTAATCGCGTCCATTGTCTTTTTTTCCTGAGAGTTAGACATGATTAAGCTTCCTTCTGGTTTGGTGTTTTGCACAAGCGGTCAAGGATGATTGCGACTAATACAATCGCTAATCCAGCTTCAAAACCTTGTGAGATGTTCACTGTGTTCAATGCACGAACAACAGGTTTACCAAGTCCGTCAGCACCGACAAGAGCGGCGATAACCACCATCGAAAGCGACAACATAATACATTGGGTTACACCCGCCATGATGCTTGGTAGAGCCGCCGGTAATTCGACCTTCATCAGCAATTTCATGCGGCTGGCACCAAACGCTTTACCCGCTTCAATCAACTCTTCCGGCACTTTAGTGACGCCTAAGTAGGTTAAACGAATCGGTGCAGCTATCGCGAAAATAATGGTCGAGATTAAGCCAGGAACAATACCCAAGCCGAATAGAACCAGAGTTGGAATCAGATAAACGAAAGTTGGGACTGTCTGCATCAAATCAAGGATTGGACGCAAAACTGTATAGAGCCAAGGACGGTGAGCAGCCATGATGCCAACCGGTACGCCAATTAATACGGAAATCGTTGTCGCCGCAAAGACGAGAACAAAGGTTTCCAGCATTTCTTGCCAGTATCCGAGGTTAAGAATAGTCAGCAGTGCCGCGACCACAAAGATCACCAGCGAAGGTTTACGGTGTAAATACCATGCAATCGCCGCGGTCATCACGATTGGTAAAGCCGGTGGCATCCACTTAAATACATCGACTAAAAACATAATGACGGTTTCTAGAAAAATCGAAATAGCGTCAAAGAATCCTGCTGCATTGATTGTTAGCCAATCAACACCCGCTTCCATCCATTGACCAACAGGGATTTTGTTTTCCGTAATAAAATTCACAATATTGCCTTTTATTATGGGTGGGCTACTTCAAACCAATCGATAAATTGGCAAGCCCACCTTTATTATTTATGTAGCTGGTGAGATAGGTAGAACTAAGCTTTAACTTGCTTTAGGTATTCAGTAACGGCTTGAGTCGCTGATTCACCTTTATGCGTTTTTACATTGTCTAACCAAGCTTCCACTTGTTGAGGGTTCTTGTTCAACCATTGTTGAGCCGCTTTTTCTGGCTTCACTTTTTGGTTAAGAATCTCTTCCATCAACTGGTTTTCCATCTCTAGAGTGAATTCTAGGTTTTGTAGAAGTTGACCGACATTTGCACACTCAGACACGTAGTTTGAACGAACGTTAGTGTAAACATTCGCGCCACCGTAGTTAGGGCCAAAGAAGTCGTCACCACCTGATAGGTATTCCATTTCAACATTGCTGTTCATTGGGTGCGGAGCCCAACCAAGGTAAACGATCCACTGGCTACGACGAGCAGCGCGAGATACTTGCGATACCATGCCCGCTTCACTTGATTCCACTAGGCTGAAATCTTTCAAGCCAAACGCGTCAGAATCAATCATTGATTGGATTAAGCGGTTACCGTCGTTACCCGGCTCTATGCCGTAGATGCGGTCTTTAAATTTGTCGGCATGTTTTGCTAGGTCTGCGAAGCTTTTTACGCCAGAGTCGTACACGTATTTTGGTACGGCTAGCGTGTATTTTGCGCCTTCAAGGTTGGCACGAACGGTTTCAACCGTGCCCGCTTCACGGTACTTAGCAATATCGCCTTCCATGGTTGGCATCCAGTTACCTAGGAATACATCAATATCGCCGTTCGCCATTGAAGAGTAAGTCACCGGTACTGAAAGTAGGTCGGTTTTGGTTTTGTAACCAAGGCCTTTTAATAGTTCGGAAGTAACGGCGGTTGTAGCGGTAATGTCAGTCCAGCCTACATCAGCGAATCGAACGTTTTCACATTGCTGCGGTTCAATAGAAGCGTTAGCGCCAAATGCAAATGAACTAATGGCTAATGTTGCGAACGCCTTGGTTTTTAACGCATTGCTTGCTAAAGGCTTATTTGTCGCGGTTTGTCTATGTTGAGTCGTCATAATGATTCCTTTTTATCTTTCCTTTTTCTGCCCTAACTCATACTAATCAGGGCAGTTTTGCTGACTTTTGACTAATTTTGATTGTTACTTTTTTTATTATTTCTGCGTTTATTATTTTTATCCCAATAACAGAGGCTTACGCTTCTCTTACTGGTTTATTGATTCTTTGCTTCTCTTGCCATTCAGGTGCAATCCACACTGGAACGTCCTGTTCTTTGAGCATTGGCTTACCCAAAATCAAATCGGAAGCACGCTCAGCCACCATAATGGTCGGGGCGTTAAGGTTGCCGTTTGGAATAACTGGGAAAACAGACGAATCGACAACGCGCAGATTATCAATACCGCGAACGCGACACTCTTCATCAAGCACTGCCATTGGATCATCATCTGAACCCATTTTGCAGCCACATGAAGGGTGATAAGCACTTTCAACGTTCTGCTTAACCCATTCATCAATTGCTTCATCGGAAGTAATATTTAGACCCGGCTGAATCTCTTTTCCTCGATACACATCCATCGCAGGTTGAGACAAAATCTCACGCGTCAGACGAATACAATCGCGCCAATCTTGGCGATCTTGTTCAGTCGAGATGTAGTTGAAAATGATCTCTGGCTTGGCATGCGGATCAGCAGAAGTGATCGCAACCGTACCGCGACTCTCTGGCTTGTTAGGCCCAACGTGTACTTGGAAACCGTGACCATCAAAGGCCGCTTGTCCGTCGTAACGCATCGCTGCTGGTAGGAAGTGATATTGAATGTTTGGCCACTTCAATCCTTTGCGAGAACGAATAAACGCGCACGATTCAAAGTGGTTAGTGGCACCAAGGCCTTTACGAGTCAAAATCCATTCTGCACCAATCATGCCTTTGCTGACTAAACCAAGCTTGCTGTTGAGCGTGATGGGTTCGTTGCAGTGATATTGGAAGTACACTTCTAGGTGATCTTGAAGGTTTTCACCTACGCCATTCAGCTCGTGTTTAAGCTCAACGCCTGCCTTTTCAAGCACGGCTTTCGGGCCGATACCAGAAAGCTGAAGCAGTTGAACAGAACCGATAGAACCCGCAGAAGAGATCACTTCTTTGTTCGCCACAGCCACTTGAGTATTGCCTGACTTTTCAAACTCGACACCGACGGCTTTCAAGCCTGATTGACCTTTTGATGACTGGTCTTTTACGTCGAGTGCTTCAAGTAAGAAACGACGCGCCACGATACCTTTCTTCAAGGTTAGGTTTGAACGCTTCAATGCTCGACGTAGATAAGCGTTAGAGGTTGAGGCTCTAACACCCTTGTCTACCGTCATATGCATAGTGCCGAAGCCTTCTTGCTGGTAGCCGTTGTAGTCTTGTGTTTCTGGGTAACCGGCGTCTTTACCTGCATCGATAAACGCTTGGTAAAGTGGATTAAGCTCCATATCGTTACCATTACAAGTGCCGACAGGGCCATTGTCACCACGGTATTCATCACCGCCTTTGTTCCATGATTCAGCACGGCGGAAATAAGGCAGACATGCTTGGTAGTTCCAACCTGCCGCACCCTCTTCTTCCCATTGGTCAAAATCACACGCGTGGCCACGAACATAAACCATGCCGTTAATTGATGAGCTGCCGCCTAACACTTTGCCACGTGGGCAGTGCAGTTCACGTC
This sequence comes from Vibrio sp. 10N.286.48.C11, assembly GCF_041469805.1. Lineage (NCBI taxonomy): Bacteria > Pseudomonadati > Pseudomonadota > Gammaproteobacteria > Vibrionales > Vibrionaceae > Vibrio > Vibrio sp. 10N.286.48.C11. The sequence goes on from NZ_JBFRLK010000091.1 coordinate 13,933, forward strand.
CATCAAGGCCCGGTTCTTTCTCTGTTTCAAATTGCCAAGCGTACTTTTCAGTATTCATTGGGTAAGAAAGCGCGGTTGGCATTTGGATAAAAATACTCTTGTCCGTACCACCAGCTTCCAGTAATAAAACGCTATGTTCACCGCTTTCCGTTAGCCTATCCGCTAACACACAGCCGGCCGAACCCGCGCCGACGATAATATAATCGTAGCGTTGTTCCATGTTTTGATTTCCCTGAGATGAGTCAGTAGGGCTAGCTCTGTTAAGCTAACCCATAAAATTGAGTGTTACGCGTTAGGCATAAGGGCTGGCGTAGTCGCCAAGTTCAATAAGAATGCTCTTAGTCTGCGTATAATGAAGTAGGGTTTCTGGTCCATTTTCACGGCCAATACCCGAAAGCTTGTAACCGCCAACCGGCATTTCTGCTGGTGAGTCGCCCCACGTGTTCACCCAACAAATACCTGCCTGCATTTGGTGAATAACACGGTGCGCACGAGAAAGGTTTTGCGTGAACACACCAGCCGCTAGGCCATATTTGGTGTCGTTAGCGCGGCGAATCACGTCGTCTTCGTCCGTAAACTTCAACACTGACATTACAGGGCCGAAGATCTCTTGTTGAACGTGAGGCATGTTGTCTTCGCAATCCACAAACACGGTAGGGATAACAAAGTTGCCGTTTTCGAGGCCGTTGTCTGTCACTTGATAGCCGCCCGTCAGCAGAGTTGCGCCCGACTGCTTAGCTAGCTCAATGGCTTCAAGGACTTTTGAAAGGTGTTCTTTAGAAATCAACGCGCCGATCTGAGTCTCCATGTCCATTGGATCACCAATGATCAGCTTCTCAGTGCGTGTTTTAAGTTGGTCGATGAATGCGTTGTAGATGTTTTCGTGTACATAAACACGGGTACCGTTAGTACACACTTCGCCTTGGGTGTAGAAGTTAGCAACCATCGAAGCGGAAACTGCATCATCCAATTTCGCATCATCAAACACGATCATCGGTGACTTGCCGCCAAGTTCCATGGTGACTGATTTCAGCGTCTTAGCGCTGTCTGCCATTACCGCTTTACCGGTACCGGTTTCGCCCGTGAACGACACTTTTGCGATATCTGGGTGCGCCGTTAGCATCTGACCAACACGGTAATCGCCCTGAACCACATTAAACACGCCATCGGGAAGACCAGCTTCAGTAAAGATCTCTGCAAGCTTCAGTGCTGTGAGCGGCGTTTCTTCTGAAGGTTTGAAAATCATCGCGTTACCCGCGGCCAATGCCGGAGCCGATTTCCACATCGCGATTTGAATTGGGTAGTTCCACGCGCCAATGCCCGCACAAATGCCTAGCGGCTCGCGGCGAGTGTAGAAAAATTGAGATTCGCTCAGCGGCTGTTGGTCGCCTTGTAGCGTTGGAGCCAAGCCAGCAAAGTATTCAATAACATCAGCGCCAGACGCCACATCCACTTCAATTGCTTCTTGCAGAGGCTTGCCCGTATCAACAACCTCAAGATTTGCAAGGTCATTATTTCGAGCTCTAAGTATTTCCACTGCCTTCAAAAGAATGCGGCTGCGTTCCACAGCGGTCATTGCTGACCATACCGCAAATCCGCGTTTCGCAGATTCAATAGCACTGTCGACATCCGCAGAAGATGCTTGGCCTAACGTCGCGATAGGTTCACCGTTTGCAGGGTTAATGCTATCAAAGGTTTCACCAGAGGTTGCTTTAACCGCTGCGCCATCGATGTATAACGAGTTCATTTCCATTTGAGATTCTGACTTAATTATTGTTATTAGACTCTACTGGTCTATATGTGAGTATTGGGTGGTCGTTCTAGGTCTAGCGCTACCACTGCGATCTATTTGCTGTAACACGAGTAGAACGTAAGTTGTTTATCTAGATAATCATTGATGATGGCACGCGCCTTTTGAGCATCGATACCATCTGGGTTTAATGTGCCTCTCAGCCACAAACCATCAATCAGAGACGCAATCCCGTGAGCAACGAGATCCGCTTGTTCATGATTCAAAATACCTTTCAACTCAAGACGTAAGTGTGAAATCAAACGTTTTTCATTCACACGCTGCAGTCTTTTCAGCTGTTCGTCATGCATTGAATATGACCAAAATGCCAACCACGCCTTCGCGACCTTATTTTCTGCTTGGTAACCTTCGAAGTTACCATCGATGATCGCGTTGATTCTCTGTTGGTGAGCATCAACAGGAAGCGCTTTTAGTGAAGTCGTGATGGTATTAGAAAGTTGGCGAAGGATTTCACGCATGGTCTCTTCGAGCAGCCCATGCTTTCCACCAAAATAGTGATTAATAATGCCAGTGGAGACTCCCGCTTCTTTGCTGATCAACGCAATACTCGCGGCATGCAAACCCACTCGATCAATCACCGTCATGGTGGCTTGAACAAGCTGTGGTTTACGTATATCAGGCATCCCGACCTTCGGCATTTCTCAGTCCTTTTATTTTATATTGAACGTTCAGTTAAATATAAAATGACAGAAATTTAGTTAGGGTTCAAATGATTATTTAAAACAAACTCATAACAATACAGCATTCAAAACAACAAAAATCATTATGGAACAACAGCTTAAATATCATTTAGAGCACTAACGAAAACAATTGAAGATTTGAGGTGTGATAGTTATTGGTCAAATGTTTTTGCTTAGAAAGTTCAAGAATCAATCAGTGAGAGTCCTTGTAGAAACTTTTTGGGGAGGGAGTGGAAAGGAAGTATCAAGGAATTTTCATACTGAAATTTAAGACAAGGAAATCCACAATCAACACAGGTAACGAATCAAAAAATGAACAAAAAAGGTTGGCGACAACAGCGTCATCACCAACCTTCTCAGTCGTTTCTAATGTTATTGCAAGCCTAAGCTACTCAATGCGTGTGATGAAACCGTATTTATCTGACTCAGCCTTAGTCACCCAGTGTTCGCCAGAAGCCGGAGCAGAATCCAACGTGAAGATATAGAAGTCGATTCCTTTGTCTCCCATTACCTTTTTAAAGTAGGTCGCTTGCTTGCGATGGCTTTCGTTCGTGTATGGGAAGTCTTTGGCTGTTTTATCATCCTCAGCCCAACTGTGCACACCAACCTGCTTATTAAGCTCAATGGCTTTAGTGGTATCTGCTCGTTGCAAAACTCGTGGGTTACCCCCAGCGAAAAGATCCGTGCCGCCAGAGAACACCGACCCCGTAGGCGTTACGATCGTCGTCATGTTGTTACTGTGGATCATGCGACCGGTGTACATATTGATATCATCGTCGGCACTTCCACCAATATGGTTGGTAAACTTCAACGTCATCTCACTGCCTTGATACAATTTCACGATATCAAAAAGCTGAGAATAGGTTGATGCGCCTAGAGTGGAAGTAATGCGATCAACAGCGCCAGTCTCGTTGAGCACATCACGGTAAAAAGCGTTGAAAGCAAACGAGGTGGTTATCGTTACCTTGTTCCCACTTTTAGTGTTACTCAGAATGGTAGACCCAAGGCTAGTCACGTATTGAACCAGTTCATTGTGATACTCAAGCTCGACGGGCTTATGAGTATTCGTCGTCGTGTTAATTAACGTGGTGTCATTGCCGATTGAGCGTTGAGCCGCACCACAATCAAACACGTCCAAACCCTTGCTCTCTGTGTAGATACCGCAGCTATCAAATCCTGCATCAGGGAGGTACAGATCCACACTTTGACCTAAACTATCCGCAAGCCTAACCACTTTTTGCTTATCACTAATATCTTCCGCAAACAGAACGATTTCATACTGCACACCGTTGTAATCAAGTTTTATGGATTCTTGGACCTCTTGTCGCTCTTTATACAACTCACCCAGTTTCGCTGATGAAAATACGTAATCCGCTTGAGGTTTTGCTTGCACTTTGGTGGCAGCTTTACCTGAGTTAGAGCTTGAATTACAGCCCGCTAACAGAATCAAAGGTAACGCCAGTAATGCATTTCTATAGTCGTTCATACCGTTATTCCCAAAATGTTTGATGAGAAAATTCTATTGTTTAGCGCTGAATTTATCTGTCGTGGAAATGTATGAGAATGTCGAGCCTATTTGAACGATGTTTTTTATTTTCCTATAAATGCCAATTCATCATTGAACTAACTTATAAAGTGTTTAATCATTCGCTTTAGGTATTTGGCGAAGCATCTGAACTTATATGCAATAGCGTATAATCGTAATGGTTCATCACGACGAAGACTCGCTCACCTAATCTCAATAAGTGAAACGCACGACAAGGCTGATAATGGAATGACAAAACCTAAAATGATCATCGTGGAAGACGATTTGAAACTTCAGAAAATGTTGCAGGACTACTTCGTCGCGCAAGATTTTGATGTCACGGTGTTGGACGATGGCAGTGATGCCGCACACACCATCCTCACGGAGCAACCTGACATCGTACTGCTGGATTTGATGCTTCCTGTAACTGATGGACTTACAATCTGCCGACAGACGCGTACGCACTATAAAGGTAAAATCTTGATGCTCACTGCTAGCGATGACGACTTTGACCACGTCGCTGGTTTAGAGACAGGGGCTGATGACTATGTCACCAAGCCAATCAAACCAAGAGTTCTGCTGGCCAGAGTTCGTTCGCTATTACGCCGCCAAGACACCAATACCGCTTCAGTCGATGACTCAGACACCCTTCAGTTCGATCAACTCGTTCTGAAAAACACTTATAAGAAGTGTGAACTTTCAGGTGCGGTTTTATCACTCACTGACAGCGAGTTTGACCTACTTTGGTTATTGGCAAGCAACCCAGACACGCCGTTATCTCGTGACTACTTGACGCAAACATTGCGCGGGATTGAGTACGACGGAATAGACCGGACGATTGACAACAAGGTTGTACGTCTAAGAAAGATTTTGGGCGACGACCACACACCAGCAGAGAAAATTCAGACCATTCGCGGGAAGGGTTACTTATTTGTTTCGACCGCCTGGCGTTAACCTCGCTCAATACGAGCGTAATAAAAGAGGGCGATTATGCGACGTATCTTTTTGGAGTCCTTAATAGGGCTGTTAGTTTGCTTTATGGCCGGCCTTGTCGCCTACGAGATTAGCGTCTATCAGCTCAATACCGACTACGAATACGTACTGGAAGATTACGAAGCGGCTGCCCACCAGCAATTGATCGAGAACATCGCTAAAAATCAAGGCCTTGAAGCGGCTCATCAAGCGATAAACCAGTTTGTAGAAACCACACGAAATAAATTGGTTACATTCAGCCCAGACGATGAAATACCTAGCCCCGTTTCAGAGTTCTTCAGCACGAATCCAAATACCTTTGTTTTTCACGATGATGAACGGGACCTATGGTTTCGCTTAGCAAGCAGTGACAATACCTATCACTACCTCCCCAACAGTGAAGCGTTCGTTAGGCAAAAAATAGAGTTGGAGGATGACCTCATTTGGTTGTTCTTTTTAGCGAGCTTTATCTTATATGGGTTATGTCATCTATTTATTATCTTCCGCCGAGTTAAAAAGCTTGAGGCTGCCACTCTGCGTTTTGCGGAAGGCGATCTCTCGGCACGAGCCGAAACTTCAAGTGGCATTGCGATTGGTTCACTGAACAAATCCTTCAACCTAATGGCCGACCGAATTCATCGCTTAGTAGAAAGTAATCGCTCACTCACTAATGCTGTCGCTCATGAACTGCGCACGCCAATATTCCGTATTCAATGGCAAGCTGAAATGTTGAAAGACACCCAGCTAAGCGCAGAGCAAGAGAGCACGATTGAGAGTATTGTCGAAGACACGGAAGAGATGGAAAAGATGGTCGATGAACTATTGTATTACGCCAAACTCGATAGCACTGACCTAGAAAACCTACAACAACCATTAGAGATACGAGACTTTCTCGACCACGCCATGACGCGTTGGAGTAAAGACACTCAACTCAACATCGACCTTTCATTACCTGAGCAATCTAGCTCGATAATGGCAGACGAAACGCTACTCAACCGAGCACTAGATAACCTAGTGCGTAACGCAATGAAATTCGCACGTTCGCAAGTGTCGATTGAAGCAAGCGTGCATCAAGATAAGCTACAGATCGCGGTACATGATGATGGTGATGGCGTGGCACAAGAACATCAAGCTCGCCTGTTCGAACCCTTTTACGTTGGCGACAAAGCGCGTAACAAGGCCAAGAGCGGCCATGGGTTAGGGTTATCTATCGTCGAGAAGATCTGTGCTCAACATAACGCAACTGTGGAAGTGGGTCAGAGCCAAGCCTTAAAGGGTGCAGTATTCACCATAACCATTCAGCTATGTAATGATTCAGCTGACAAACCCATACAGTAACGACAAAACACCTCTGGAATAATGTTCAACATCGGTCGGGAGATGCTGTCTCCCATGAACTTATTGAATCTTGATAATCACGACACTGCTTTTGTGGCTTGCCATCTCGGTTCCAATCATTCTTAAGGTATTTTTATGAAAAAGTTATTAGTTGTTTTAGGCATTGTTTCTCTAGCAGGTTGTTCAGGTATTAACCACAATGAAGAAGTTTACACAGCGCACGCAGAGAGCTTCAACATTGTAGGCTTCCAAGTTCCGGGCAACACTCAAGATCGTGCAATGGAATTGGTTCCTGAAGGCGCAACCGTCGATACCGTTACATCAACAAATTCTGATACGACCTCTGTTTTGGGTGTTATCAACCGTATTATTGGTATTGAATATGTTCAAGTTGGCGGTAAAAAGCAGTAATTCGCTTTAGTCGCAGACCATAGCTAAGTGTATTAGTTACGTACCTTTAATCAGTAGCCTGCACAAACTAAGTTAATCTAAGCCAGTGACCCGTCGCTGGCTTTTTTCATCCAGCCGTTTTTGTGCTCTGTGCCAAATAAAGCCCCATTTGGCTAACTCTCTTGTAACTAACAATTCAGAAAATAAGCCCCAAAATCGTCAATTTATTATCAAAATTGCCTTTAAACTCGCTTAATCGTCTTTCGCTCAAAATGACACTTCCAAATCGTTGATCCTTCTATCAACCCAGAGCCCGCTAATTGAGGCACAGATCTATTTACCTAGAAATCTTAATTTCCAATAAAAAACAACACCTAATAAAATTGTCATGATTTTATAAATAAAACCTATGAGTGCGTTCAAAAATAAACAGAAATGATAACTATCTGTAAATACGAGAAATATAAGTTTCATGAATAAAAGAGATCATTGCCATGCTACTAATTAATCAGATCGAATGATGTAAATTCGTTGTGATAATTTTGTTACTTTTTCATGGATTTTACATGGAAAGAGAAAATAACAATGAAAATGAAAAAGCGTTTAGTTGCCGTTGCTATAGCGAGTGCTATGTCTTTATCAGTACATGCAAGTGAATCCGTTAACATCGATCAACCGATCAACTTTACTAGCTTTTCTGGGTTGAACTCTCAGTTAGGTGTCAGTAACGCCTCTAGCTTTAAGATGGTGAAAGAAGTAAACCTGAAAAAGCGTGGTATCTACAAAGTTAAGATCCAACAGAACATCTGGGGAACACCGGTATGGGGACATTACCTAAATGCCACCCAAAGTGTCCAAGGTGGCGCACTTAAGTCCGTTCAAGGTCGCTACCTTAAAACAACGACCTTAGAGCGATCTTTTGTTAAGCCATCAATCAACAGCGCTCAAGCGGTTGAACTCGCAAGTAAAGATCTAAAGACTCAAGGCTTAACCAGCAAATCTCTAGACAACGTTCAACATCAGCTATTTATCTATCAAGGCTCTGTGAAGCAAGGCATCGGACAGCAAAGCGTAGATAAAACACGACTAGTGTACGTTGTCTCTTACCTAGTAGAAGGCAGTGAACAGCCGACTCGACCGTTCACCATGCTAGACGCGCACACAGGCAAGGTCATCGACCGCTGGGAAGGTATTGCCCATGCTCAGATCGGTACTGGCCCTGGCGGCAACGAAAAAACCGGCATGTACGAATACGGCACCGACTACCACTACCTTGATGTTCAAGAAGTGGGCACAGAGTGTGTAATGGAGTCTGAAAATGTCGTTACCGTTGACCTTAATGGCGCGACCGACGGCGACACCACTTACAGCTATGAATGTCCTCGTAACGAATATAAAGCCGTGAACGGCGCATTCTCACCACTCAACGATGCCCATTACTTTGGCAACATCGTGTTCGATATGTATAAAAACTGGTTCGACACAGCGCCACTCTCCTTCAAGCTCATGATGCGTGTTCACTACGGTGAAAACTACGAGAATGCATTTTGGGACGGCAGAGCCATGACCTTTGGTGATGGGGAGAGCTTCTTTTACCCGCTTGTTAGCCTAGATGTATCAGCCCATGAAGTGAGCCACGGTTTCACTGAGCAAAACTCAGGTTTGGTTTACGCAAACCAATCCGGTGGTATGAACGAAGCCTTCTCTGATATGGCAGGTGAAGCGGCAGAATACTACATGAAAGGCACCAACGACTGGATGGTCGGCCGTAATATCTTTAAAGGCGACGGAGCTCTACGCTACATGGACGATCCATCACGAGATGGTTCTTCAATCAATAATGCATCCGAGTACTACGATGGCTTGAATGTGCACTACAGTTCGGGCGTGTTCAACAAGGCCTTCTACCACCTTGCAACCACGCAAGGCTGGGATACTAAAAAAGCGTTCGAGCTTTTCGTGCTATCCAACCAAATCTACTGGTCAGAAAACAGTGACTTCTGGCAGGGTGCTTGTGGCGTGAAAAACTCGGCAACAGACCTTGGCTACAATGCCGATGACGTTGTTTCTGCGTTCGGTCTTGTGGGTGTTACCCCATGTGCAGAGCCACCACTGCCACCAGAACCGGAATATCAACGCCTTGAAAATGGTGTTGAAGCCGCAGTTGCTGGTGAAACAGGTTCGAAAACTTACTTTGATATCGAAGTACCATCAGGCCAAGAGAAACTGACGATTGATCTTGCTGTGTCTACGGGTGACCCAGATATTTATGTCGGCCTAGATTATGCGCCAAGCTCTCAGGAGAATATCTGTAAGAGCGAAACCGTGACCGATGAAGTGTGTGTGATTGAAAACCCAACCGCAGGTCGTTACACGGTTAACGTTCTAGGTTACTCAGATTACGCAGGTGCAAATCTGAAAGCGTCGTACGAATCAGGCAGCGCTAACGTGCCGCCCGTCTCTTCTTTCGAACACACGATTGTCGGTAAAGAAGTCGAGCTACGCAGCACAAGTTCAGACAGCGATGGTCAAATCGTTTCTTACCAATGGAACCTTGGCGATGGCAACACACAAACCGGTGAAGTGGCTCGTTATACCTACGCTGAAGCTGGCGACTACGTGGTGACTCTAACCGTGACTGACGATGCAGGCGTTGCAACATCAACAAGCAAGTCGATTACGATTGAAGGTGACTCAGCGGAAGGCTTCCCACTAAAACTGAAGTTTGGTAACAAAAACCCGAATGGCAAAGCTCGCGTTAAGCTGGCATGGGATTACGACACCAACGACTACTTCGTGATTAAGCGTAATGGCAAGAATGTTGGTGCTACAGACTTTAACTCATACGTCGACAAGTTCCGTCACAACGGCACAGTAGATGTGGAGTACCAAGTGTGTACCTCAAGCGATATCTGTTCAGAAACCAAGCACTACCGTTTCATTAAAACACAATAATCGATAGTAAATTCAGGGCTCCGAAAGGAGCCCTTTTCGCGGTTATCTGCTTAAAAAATGAAACATCTACACAAAAACATCCACGTATTACACAAAAATCACACCAATCAACACAACAATACTCACCATAAAAAGGACGACAAATGGCTATTCAAAAAAGCATGCTAGCTTTGGCTGTGCTCGGAGGCTCTTTAGCCTTAACCACCAGCACTTCGGCTTACGCATCCCTAGGTATCACACCACCAGCGAACGAAGAAGTCTGGATCACCACCGATGCTGACGCACAGCATATAATGACTCAACATGGCGCAACGGTTTATCCAAGCGTGACGGGGAACAAGCATTCCATCGTCGCGAAAATCAACCAGAAAGAGCTGGCGAAACTATCCAGCCACATGCATGAAGAAACTCACCGTTGTGGTGGCTACATGGTGCACGAAGACAAAGCAAGCGCACTCAAAGCCGCAGCGATGCCACTGACAATGAACACCTTCGAAAAACCGGTGATCAGCCATCAAGATACGGTGAACGACCTACTCGCTCAGGTCGAGCCGAACAACATGGTCACGACCATCGAAAATCTAACCAACTTCACCAACCGTTTTTATACTACTTCTACTGGTGTCGAGGCTTCAGATTGGCTTTTAGAACGTTGGGAGACGGAAATTAAAGATGTGCCTTATGCGTCTGCACGCCAGATCACGCATGCCGAATATCCGCAAAAATCCGTTGAAGTGACACTGCTTGGCGCTAAATATCCTGAAGAGATCGTCGTTGTTGGTGGGCACCTTGATTCGACCGTTGGATCTTGGACAAGCGAAGGCACCATCTCACCGGGAGCCGATGATGATGCGTCTGGTATTGCGACCGTAACTGAGTCGCTTCGCCTGATGATCGCCAGTGGCATTCAGCCAGACAAGACCATTAAGTTCTATGGTTATGCTGCAGAAGAAGTAGGGCTACGTGGCTCACAAGATGTCGCTAACGCTTTAAGAGATGAACAAGCCAACGTTGTGTCGGTATTGCAATTAGACATGACCAACTACAACGGTTCGGCGCACGATATCACCTTCATCACAGACTATACCGACAGTAACTTAACCGCCTACTTGAGCGAGCTGATCGACACTTACGCTAATGAGATCAGTTACGGTTTCGATGATTGTGGCTATGCCTGTTCTGACCACGCTTCTTGGCACAATGTTGGCTACCCAGCCGCCATGCCATTCGAGAGCATGTTCAATGATTACAACCCAAGTATTCATACCCAGCACGACACGCTTGAGAACTCCGATCCTACGGCGACACACGCGACCAAGTTCGCCAAACTAGCCATTGCTTACCTTGTCGAAACCAGCCTTGATTCACCCGTTGCAGGCCCTAAAGAGCTGCAAAATGGCGTGCCTGTTAAAGGACTTACTGCAGGATATGGTGAAGAGCAGTTCTTCACATTTACGACTCAAAGTGCAGGTCAGTTAACGGTAACATTAACCGGCCCTCGAAGTGGCGATGCCGACTTATATGTGAAACACAACGGCACCGTATCGAAAGCGAACTACGACTGCCGCCCATACCAGAACAGCAGTAACGAACAGTGTGTATTGAACAAGCCAGCGGGTGAATTCAGCATCATGGTGCGCGGTTACCGTAACTTTAGTGATGTCACCATCGTCGCTAACTTCGTTCCTGATTGGCTTTAAGGTTGGTTAATTGACTAACAATTAAACCTAGCAAACACGGCTAAAACTAAAAATCCGCAAGCCCACGATCATAAATAGATTGGAGCTTGCGGATTTTTTATTGTCTTCGGAGAGCATCTCAACTTAATAACCTTTAGTTATCATCAAGCCGTCTTTTTCATTACCTTGCCACAGATGTACTCACCAATCGGCATTGCAGAGGTCGCAGCCGGTGATGGCGCGTTACATACATGTAAGCTTCTTGGGCTTTCGGCAAACAGGAAATCATGGACCAAGGTGCCATCCTTCAGTACCGCTTGAGCACGAATCCCAGCAGGATAAGGCTTAAAATCATCAACCGTAATACTCGGGCAGTATTTGTTCACTAGCTTTAGATATCCCGGTTTCCACCACGAGTTCTTAAACTCGACCAAACCCGTTTTCAAGTGATTCGCAGTCACTTTCCAAAAACCCACAAAGCTCAGCATCTGCCAAGTGTCCTTGAAGCTAAAGTTAAGCTTGCCATAACCTTCTCGCTTCCAGCCTTGAACTGCATTTGGCCCTACTGTTACGGAGCCATCAATCATGCGTGTTAAATGCACGCCCAAGAAAGGCAGTTCTGGGTCAGGGATCGGATAGATAAGATGATTCACCACTTGGTTGTGCTTAGCGTCTAACTGATAATACTCACCGCGATAAGGCACGATTTGGAAGTCGGTTTCGATGTCTAACATCTTGGTCATTCTATCGGCCATCAAGCCAGAACACGTGATCAAGAATCGACTGTTCAGTTGAAGAGTCTGACCATCTACTTTGCACGTTAACTGCACTTCATCTTCTTGCTCATCGGCCATGATCACTTCCGTACCAAGGCTAAGCTTACCACCCGCCTCAACAAACTCTTGAGCCATCACTTCGGTGACTTTTTTGTAGTCGACGATACTGGTGGTTTTGACATAAATCGCACCCAAAGCCGTGATATTTGGCTCGGCAAGTTTGAGCTGAGCTTGATCCAACAAATCAACATCAATATCGTTATCGTGGCAACGCTGATAGAGCGCATTCATTCGCTCCACTTCTTGCTCATTGGTCGCGACCAACAACTTACCGCAGTTTTCGACGGGGATATCGTGTTGGCTACAAAAGGCGATGGTGCGCTCTACGCCGCGTTTACAAAAATCCGCCTTTAAACTGCCCGGAGCGTAGTAAACACCAGCATGAATCACCCCGCTATTATGGCCAGTTTGGTGCTGCGCGAAACCACGTTCCTTCTCGACTAAAAGGATACTTTTATCAGGGTGAGCTTGCTGTAATTGCCAAGCCGTAGACACGCCAACAATGCCGCCACCAACGATAATATAGTCGTATATTGAGTTCATAATATTCCTACATTCAATCCTTTTAATTATAGGGAAGACGCGACAGTGTTAGACCCGGTTTGAGGTAACTTTTTTTCCTCACTTTCTGATTCCATTTTCACTTGATTAGCATCGTATTTACGACCGCTGTAGATAAAGATGCCAACAAAAATGGCAACACATACCAAACGGATCACGACTGAAACATCAGGCCATACTAGAGCTATACCTACCGCAACCAACACTACTCTAGTAATAATATTAACTTCGCTCTCTAGATAACCTTCAATCGCCGCGATAAACGCGTAAGTACCAATAACAGCAAAGCCACCCGTGACTAACACGGAGATCACATCCCAACTGACCAAGTTAGTGTAGGCAATCAACAATGGTACTAAATACAAGCCTTTGGCTATCTTCCATGCCATTAATCCCGTTCTCATCGGGGGTGTTTTAGCAATGGTTGCAGCCGCAAATGCAGTTAAACAAACAGGCGGAGTCACGTTGCTGTCTTGCGATAGCCAGAAAATGATCAAGTGGGCAGAAAGCAGTGCAAGGCTGATCGCTTCTAAGCCAAGGCTCTGTTCAAGCAGAGTTTCCACAAAATCAGCAGGGACTAACGCAATCATCTCTTTGGCTGTTTCAAGTGCCATTGGCGCGTTCAGCAAATCAAGCTTATCTGGCGCAGCCAACATGAAGATAGCTTTCGCCTGTTCCGGTAACTGTCCCGAAACCAACAGGTCGAGCAACTGACTTTCAGCAATCAGTTTATACAAAGCTGGTGCAGACAGAGTACCCAACACGATATAAGCCGCGGTTACTGGTAAGCCCATGCCCAGAATCAAAGACGCCAGTGCAATTAAGGCGATCATCACCAGTAACTCGCCATTCGCCCAGCTGTTGATCATCAAAGAGAAGGTGTTACCAATTCCCGTAGTGCTAATGACATTAACAACTAGACCAATACCCACTAGCAACACAGCCGTGGTCGCCATGTTTTTTGCGCCTTGAGAAAGCGCTTCGATGATCGCCTTTGGACCCATTTTGTGATTTTTAGAGAACCATGAAGCCACCACGACAGACAGAATCGAGATGCCCGCAGCGTAAGTCGGCGTAAAGCCCTTCACCAACAGAGTCACTAACACCGCTAATGGGATCAGGTTGTGCCAACCCGACAGCAATACTTTCAATAGAGGCTCACAGCCAGAAGTCACCTTTTGCACACCACTGCGTTTTGCTTCGATGCGCACGAAGAATGCCACAGACAAAAAGTAGATAAGCGCAGGAACGAAGGAAACCGCAATAATATCGACATAAGGAATTTGCGTGTAAGAGGCCATGATGAACGCGCCCGCACCCATCACAGGTGGCATCAGCTGCCCGCCAGTAGATGCAGCCGCTTCAACACCTGCCGCGAAGCGCGAAGGGAAACCTGCCTTTTGCATCAAGGGAATACTGATCACGCCCGTCGATACTGTGTTTGCTACGCTCGACCCGGAGACTGAGCCCATCAAGCCGGAGCCAATAACGGCAATGAAACCAGGGCCACCAATCACTTTGCCCGCCGCTGCGCGAGACACATCAATAATGTAATCACCAACGCCCGATCGCACTAAGAATGCGCCAAATAGGATAAACATGAACACGAAGGTCCAGCTGATTCGTGAGATAGAACCGAACATCCCTTCTGATGAGTAAAAGCTTCGGTAAAGCAGTGTTTCAAGGCTCAAGCCCGGAAAATGGAAGATGCCGCTGGTCCATTGTCCCCACAGTACTACGTAGCTCAAACACACTAAGATAAGCACCGGAATAAACCAGCCCATGGTGCGTCGAATCAGCTCAATAACGATGGTAATAGCCAAGATAGAAAAGAACCAATCACTGGCGATAAACTTCACGCCTCGCTCATACAAAGCATCTTCTGCAAAGGGGATGTAGATAAGACAAGCCAGAGCTGCCAAAGCGATTCCGATATCGACCGCCAGAGCGATCTTGCTCTTTTTCAGCGAGATATGGGCGGGATACCAAAGTGCACAAATGATCGCAAAGCCAGCAAAGTGGGTCGCCGAGATCCAAAGCTCTGGTAAAGTAGATAAGGTGTTAAACCAAATGTGTAATAGGGAGAGGATTACTCCCATTGTCGTTATCGCTTTGCCCACCCACGGAAAATCCGTTCGGGTCGGCAGTTCAAATTTTTTCAGTTCCTGCTGCAGCGAATCGCTCATAGAAAACTCCTGCTCTCCACAGCCAAACGCGCAGAGAAAATCCATAAAGTGAGGTGGTGCACGAACGCGTTCTCTAGCGAACGAGCACCAAGCAATTAAGTCACGAAGGGTCAGTGGACAACCAATAACTTGTCGGGAACTAGCTAGTTGACGATCAACTCAGAAGGGATATCGATACCCATTTCTTTATAGTAACGAGCCGCGCCCGGGTGAAGCGGAACAGGAAGGCCTGCAATCCCTTTATCGAGTGCCATTGCTTTGGTTGCTTTGTGGATACCTTGTAGGAAAGGTAGGTTTTCATAGATAGCCTTGGTTAGCTGGTACACGTCTTCTTCAGAGATGTCTTCACGAACCGCTAGGAAGTTAGGTTGAGCGATGGTGGTGATTGGCTTATCTACACCCGGGTAAGTATTTGCAGGGATTTCATATTTTGTCCAAATATTGTAATCACCGTTCGCTTGTTTAATTTGAGTATCGGTAAACGACAGGATTTGAATGTCTTCACCCAAGGCTGCAAACGCTTGGGTCACCGCGCCAACAGGTACGCCTGCAGGCGTGTTCATGCCATCAATCGTGCCATTCTGTAGTGCGCTCGCACTACCGCCGTACCCCATAAAGGCAAGTTTAAATTGTTCTGGGTCTACGGACAGGCCTTGCATGATCTGACGTCCCGAGTTCTCGGTACCTGAGTTTTTCTTACCAATAGAGAATTTCTTACCGTTCAGGTTCTCTAAGTCGCTCACAGTGCCTGTTTTGGCTAAGTCAGAGCGCACAATGAAGTGTTCTACGTTTTGCCATAACATGGACACCGAACGAAGCTGTGTTTGTTGACCTGATTTCTCATATGGACCTAGCCCTTGCCACGCCCACGCGCCATACAAACCTTGTAAAATGGCAAACTGTGCTTCGTTCTCATTCAGCAGTTTTACGTTTTCACCCGATCCCGCAGAGCTGATCGCGGCCAAAGAGAAGTGCTGCTTGGGTGCAAGCTTAACTTTACTCAATGTTGCCAAAGCGACGCCCACTGGATAGTAAGTCCCCCCCGTTGAGGCCGTCGCTAAAATGTAGCTGCGATCCTCTTGAGCTGAGACATTGCTGATAAGGCCGATAGAGGCCATTGCGATTGCTAAAGTTTTAACTAGCTTGTTGTATTTCATTATTACTCTCCATGTAGAGTTATTCACGTTATATTTTTGTTAACAACGATTGCTAGATAGCAAGCACAATGCCAAAATTTAAGCTATTGATTTAATTAAGTTTAAATAAAAAGCTCAATAACAATAGGCGGATTATTGCTTATTCAGTGCAGATAGCATGAGCCATTTTTTGCTCATTAAAAACAGGTAGTAACATCTATATAAAGTTAGCCACATCACACTTTACGTGAGAAATGTGACCAACAGTTATAAAATCACAAATACAGTGTGAGCCATTTATTGCTCATTAATTTTCAATAAACACTACAGTCTTGTTGCTCACTAAGATTCGACATAGTCGCTTCGATTCAGCGCATAGCGCACCATTTTTTGGTTCAGTGTTCGGCGAGGTAGATCCAAATCTTGCATCACATCATTAATACGCCCTTGATAACGCACTAACGCATCGTGAATCACCTTGCGTTCAAAGCTCTGCACCTGCACCGCCAACGGAATTCCCGCTGTGGCAGACTCCGTTACCGAGTTGGGA
Source organism: Vibrio sp. 10N.286.48.C11 (assembly GCF_041469805.1). Classification (NCBI taxonomy): domain Bacteria; kingdom Pseudomonadati; phylum Pseudomonadota; class Gammaproteobacteria; order Vibrionales; family Vibrionaceae; genus Vibrio; species Vibrio sp. 10N.286.48.C11. The sequence continues at coordinate 30,551 of NZ_JBFRLK010000091.1, forward strand.
CGACACGCCAAGATATCCCCAACTGTTAGGCTCTCATCTAACGCAAAACGAATCGCGACATTGCGCAGCTCACGCACATTACCCGGCCACGCATAAGACAATAAAGCGTAACGATCAGCCTCACTGGCTATTCGTGTTTCGGGATTTGCTTCTTGGGTGAAGTGTTCAAACAAAAGTAAGGCATCTTCTTCGCGATCACTGAGTGGAGGTAAGTGCAGCTGTGCGACGTTCAAACGATAGAAAAGATCTTGGCGAAAATCAGGGTGATTGAGTAGATCGCTTTTCGAAGCAGACACCACTCGCAGGTCAACGTTTTGTTGCTGATTACCACCGACACGTTCAACAACATTGTCTTGTAGAGTTCGTAGAACCTTAACCTGCATCGACAATGGCATGCTCTCTATTTCATCAAGGAACACCGTGCCTTTGTCGGCAAATTCAAGCTTGCCAATACGTCGCTTGGCCGCACCAGTAAATGCTCCGGCTTCGTGTCCAAACAGCTCGCTTTCAAAGAGGTTTTCTGGAATCGCGCCACAGTTTAGCGGCACAAACGGATGAGGTTTTCGCTGGCTAAACTCATGCAGACAAGAGGCGACCAGCTCTTTACCGCAGCCGGTTTCACCATAAATGATCACATTGGTATCAATCGAGGCGACTTTTTGTATTTGCTCTCGTAATTCACACATCACTTTACTGCGGCCAATCAGAACCTGTTCAATACCCTTCAGGTTATCCAGATAGTTCTGACGACTGTTTCTGTCTTGGCCACTTTGATGTTTGTCGACCGCTTCAGATACCGTTTGAGAGAGGCGCTCTGGGTCGAATGGCTTTTCAATGAAATCATACGCCCCTTGTTGTAACGCTTTCACGGCCATATCGACATCACCGTGACCAGTGATCAAGATGACAGGTACCTCAGGTACTAACTGCTTAAATCGCGCAAGCAACTCAACGCCGTCTATATCAGGTAAACGAACGTCGGTGATGATGGTTTGGAAATCACCCTGCTCTACCGCGTTTAACGCATCTTGCCCAACCTCAAATGCGGTGACATCGAAGCCCGCTAATTGTAACCATTGGCTGGTTGCTTGACGCACAATTGCATCATCTTCAATCAAAGCTATACGCTGCATGGTTTGGTTCCGCCACTTACCTCTGAATAATGTCGCCTACGGTATGTAAAAAATCCGCAGACGAAAAGGAGCTAGCTCCCACTTTGAATAACACTCCTTTAACAGTTTTATAATGTTTGCTAGCTTCAACTTGTCTCACTCTCCATTCGCTTAAAAAGCAAACAGAAAACCTTCTCAAGTCACTAGTTTTAAAAGGATTTGATCAGCAATGATGAATAACAATCGATATTGGTTATTCCTATGTGCCTGTTTATTAATTGGTTTGGTTCAGGTAACCACCAAAAGTGGTATAAGCCAATGGAAGCTCGAACAAGCCCAACGCTATGCAGAACAGCGCTTCCTCGGATACATTGCCGAAGCCAGACGTACCCTGAAACGCTTCTATTATCTGCCCTACCTAGTGACGAACGATGAAACCAGTGTACGTTTCATTGATGGTGAAGCCCGCCTTGAAAAACGCATTAAGAAACAGCTGATTCAACTGGATAAAGCGGCCAACACCAAGGGCTGGTATCTGCTTTCTGGCGAAGGTGATTTGTTGGTATCGAGTGTAGAAAGAAGCAAGCTGAGCAAAAAGAACGCCAGCACGATTGTGTCGAAAATCCACCAGCAAGGTGGGGCGATTTCAGTAGTAACCAAAAACAAAGGCGTAACCCCAGATTACTTTATTGCTGCTCCGGTGTATCGAGCCGCTGATGTGGTAGGCATTGTTGCGGTGCAAATTGACTTATCGCTGCTGACTGATCAATGGTTTGCTGATGGCGAAGCAGTCCTGTTCCAGAACCCTCGCGATCAGTTCTTTCTCTCAAGTGATAACCGATTGAGTGCTGACTGGTTTAACGACACCTTCAATTCTCAGCCTACTGCCACCAAACGCGAGTTGTACGACCAAACCCACATTCGCGTTTGGCGACTGCAAGGTAAGGATTACCTAATTCAGTCCATCAAATTAGATGACCTCAATTGGCGTTTAACCTATCTCACCCCATTAACTAGCCTCAATCAAACCACTAACTGGATAAGTTGGAGCGTGGCGGTGGGCTGTCTTTTCATCATGCTATTGCTGGTCATTCTCTACCAAAGACGCCAGAAAAAACTCAGCAACCTACGAATCCAAAAGCTGATTGAAGAATCTGAAAAACGATTGTCTGGAATGATCAACAAGACACACGTTGGACTTGTGCTGATCGATAAACACGGCCACATCCACGACATTAATCTGATGGCCAAAAACTACTTCTGCCTATCTGATTCGATGATCAACAACATCAAAGCATGGCAACTTTTTGAGGCCAGTAACCCGAATTCAACCACTTTGCAGTTGTTGAAGAACTTAGAGCAACATCAGGAGCTGGCCGAGATCACTAGTGTTGAAACCATGGCAAGACGCAGCGATGGCAGCTACTTCCCGGTGTTGTTCTCTATTAGCCCCTTTCCTTGGCATGCCACAACCTATTACCTGTGTACTGTGATTGATATCAGTAAACGTAAAAAAGCGGAGATCGCGGTTCAGGAAGCCAATAAAACACTTCAATTGAGGGTAGAAGAGCGAACGCAAGACCTCAAAGATGCACAACAAGAGTTGGTTGAATCAAGCAAACTTGCCGCATTAGGGCGTATGTCGAGTGCGATCACTCATGAGCTTAATCAACCGCTTACCGGTCTAAAAACTCTGCTTTCGAGTAACCAGTTACTGATGGAAAGAGGCGAGACTAAGATGTTGAAAGCGAACATGGACTTGGTCATGAGCCTAATCGACAGAATGGCTAACATGACCAGCCAATTGAAGTCGTTCGCCTTTCAAAGACTTGAAAAGCCCTACCCAGTTTCACTGACTGACGCATTGCAAGAAATCCTACGTATTCATCAAGCCGAATTGGAAAACGTCGATATTCGCGTGCGTGTAGCTTCCAATATTTCGATGGTAATGGGAGAAGAGGCGCGGCTTCGTCAAGTGCTTGGCAACCTACTTAGAAATGCCGTCGATGCCACGAAAAATCAGAAACCAGCAACCATTGTTATCAGCGCTCATACCGAACAGCAGCGAGTTATCATCAAGGTTCAAGACAATGGCTGTGGCGTATCCGAAGACCAACTAGAAACCATTTTCGAACCCTTCCACACCAACAAAAAAATGGGCGAAGGGCTCGGGCTCGGACTCGCCATCACCGCTAACAATGTGCGCGATATGCAAGGCTATCTAATTGCTAAGAACAACCCTGAACAAGGAATGACGTTCACGCTAACGCTTAAGAGTGCCGACAGTGAGTCGTCGCTTACATGATGTTTTGTTCCTGATACTCTATTGGAATTCTGGAACAAAAAACCGCCCCTAGAGGGCGGTTTGAAGAAGTTTATTAGCGTGTGACTTATTCTATCTCGCTTACTTGCTCAGGTGCTTAAGCAGTGACTCCGTTGGACGAACTATCGCAATGATCGATTCATCGTAGATCTTCGCTGCATCAGATAGGATAGCTTGGTAGGCGTTAGCGTCTGCTTCTCGAACTTGCTCACCCGCTTTCGCTTTAGCAATCAAGGTGAGCGCCAGATCGGCAACTTCGACAGTTTTCTCTGCCACCACCACAGTCTCTACCGAAGAGACATTACCTGCTAAGACAGTTTTAGCAGCCAGTGCAGACGCTTTCGCTTGCTGATAATGCTCTGCAAGTTGCTCAAGCGCTTGTTGATTCCCCGTCGCCACTTCATTGACCAAATCTTGCATCTCATACACTGCGTAGCTTTCCACTGGCAGCGCATCCACGAAGCGGTTTAGGCGCTCGTATTGGCTGTACAAGGTGCCCTTAGGTTCGGTGGAATTCCACTTCTCCCAGTTGCGAGCATAATACTGTGCTGGCTCGGTGTATTTTGCTAGCACGCGCAGGTCGTGAATATCTTGGCCTTTCGCAATGCGCTTCAATAACATGTCAGCATCGGCGTGGTGACGTAACCCAACCGACACTTCCGACCATGTATCCATCGCTTTCATGCGCTTGTACATGCTGCGCTCATCTGTCAGTTCAGCATCCGACCAGAAACGCTCTGCAATTGCATAGCTGCGTGGCCATAGATAGTTTTCTACCGTGAGGCTATCTTTGTTTTCTAGCCACATGGTGATCTCACCACCTAAAATCAGCTCTTTTTCCTTGTCGGTTAGCTCCGCAGGGTAACCACCGTTTGGCTCAGGGATCACGCTGCCTTCTACATCGCTGCTCGCAATCACTTCACCTGTGGTTGGCCAACGCACGTTACCAATTAACTGATAGCTGCCTTCCGCAAACCCATTTGGATTGAGGTTAAGGTTGAACTCGGTGTAAGACATGAAGTTATCGAAGTGGCCAACAAAGGTTTTGCCCGGCACATAATCAAGAATGTAGATCTCTTCACGAGACTTACCGTTGTAATCACTGAACGCTCGGAAAGTGCCGTCTTTTGCTTCAATGATAGTCAATGTTCCCTTACGCGGACCGCCTTTTGAGCGTGGCTTCTCCCATTGGTACGTCACGAATTTTTCGCCACTGTTCAGCTTATCGTCAACCGTGATGCCGCTTGGCATTGGATCATTACGATAGTGGTAGCTAGTCGGCTGAGGTTGGTCTAGGTAGTAACCGGTAGACAGGATACCTGGGTAACCCTCTTTCGCCGCACGACCAATGCTGTCGTGCCCTTGCCAGCTTTGAATCACGATAGAGGTTGGCAGATCTTTATGCCAAATCTCATCCCAACCCGTCATCTTCTTGCCGCGCTCTTCCAGCATCTTTTCAACTTTTACGTTGAGGTAAGACTGTAAGCCGCGCTCACCATCGATATTGTTCTCTTCAATGAACTCTTGGTGCTTTTCGCTGTTTTTCCACTGCGCATAGTTCGGCTCATCGCCACCGATGTGGAAATACTCGTCTGGGAACAGCTCGGTCACTTCATCAAATACGTCGCCCAGCATTTCATAGAGCTCTGGATTCAATGGGTCCATTAATGGTTCAAACACGCCCCAACCACGCTCTTGCTCATAGCTTTGACCTTCACCACCCGACATCAGGCGCGGGTAAGCATAAGCAACCGCAGAAGAGTGACCCGGAAGAGACACCTCTGGAATCACACGAATACCAAGATTACGCGCGTATTCCACTAAGTAACGGACTTGGTCTTTGGTGTAGTAGTTACCATCAGCGGTTTCAGACCACAAACGTGGCCATGATTCGGTTTGAATGCGAATACCTTGGTCGTCCCAGAAGTGCCAATGGAAAACGTTCATCTTCGCCGATGCCATCGCATCTAACTGACGAATCAGCACATCGAATTCGATAAAGTGACGAGAGGTATCGTAAGAGACACCACGCCAGCGGAAGCGAGGCTCATCGACAATCGTGACAGCAGGAATGTGGTAGCCAGTCGCTGTGGTTTCAACGAGCTGTAAAAGGGTTTCGATGCCGTGAATTGTGCCGTATGGGCTTGGAGAGCTCAGCGTGATTTGTTCGCCCTGAGTCGTAATTTTGTAGGACTCCACAGAATCAATGTTTTGTACTTCAGATTTTGGCGCCGCGTCGATATCAATGATCAGGTTCGCTTGGTCGGCGCTATCAACCTGCCAGTTTAGAATAGGTACACCAGTCTGGCGCTCAAGGCGGTCAATAAAGCGTTTCGCCGTGTATTCAACACGGTCAGAGTTAAAGCCTTTGATGTAAACCTTGAAGTTGCCATCAACCTTAACCTGCCCAGCTTGCAGCTCGACTGTTTGCGGGTACGGCATTAAATTTAGATCGGTACTTGGAGCCATTGCTAACGCCATTGGGGACACTACTGAACCTGAAATCAATAGGGATAATATAGTTTTTTTCATTATTAGTTTTCCTATATAACGGGCGTTCTGTTTTGTTTATCGGAGGCAATTCACAAAACAGAACCATCAACCACTGCTGTTGTTTATCTTTATTTAAAACACTTATCTTTATTCCAAACGCTTCTCGTTAGTTCACAAGAGCGACCGCTTCTCGGACTAACTCCGCGATCTCGTCCCACTGTTCGTTCTCGATCATCTTCGGAGATACCATCCACGTGCCACCGCAACATACGACGCGATCAACGGCTAAGTAATCATTCACGTTGTGTTTGCCGATACCGCCCGTTGGCATTAGTGACACATCAACGTAAGGCGCTAGCAAAGATTTCACCATGTTGATGCCGCCAGACGCTTCTGCTGGGAAAAACTTCAAGAAGTTAAGACCAAGCTCTAGCGCTTGCTCTACTTGGCTTGGGTTGTTTACGCCCGAAACGATTGGCATGCCGATCTCTTGGCAGCGTTTTACGGTGTTTGGATTCAGGCCCGGTGCTACGATGAATTCGCTGCCCGCCTCTTTCGCAAGGTCGATCTGCGCAGGTGTGAGTACTGTACCTGCACCGATACACATCTCTGGGTAGGCATCACGCATCGCACGAATCGAATCCGCTGCCGCTTCGGTACGGAACGTCACTTCTGCTACTGGCAGGCCGTTTTCTACCAACACTTTTGCTAGTGGAATCGCATGTTCCACCTTGTTGATTTGGATAACAGGGATAACTTTGAACTGCTTAAGTGTGTTGATCATTTCTTGAGACATAATAGTTCCGCTTTTTATTTTTTAATCAGTTGGCTCATAGCGCTCATAGGGATTATTGCGCCAGAGTATTGAATAACGATGGAAGCCAGTTGGTGGCCAAATTCGGCTGCGTCGGTGGCGCTCTCGCCAGTAAGACGCGCAGCTAAATAACCCGCAGCGAATGAATCGCCCGCAGCGCAGGTGTCGACCACGTTAGAAACACGAGTCGCGGATACATAACTCTCAACAACATCGCCTTGTTCAACTTGAACAATCTTGCATGGCTCACAGCCACGTTTGATGACGATCTCTTGGCAGCCTAAGCGAAGGCAGCGTTGTTGAACGCTCTCGCCATTGCCCCAAACCAGCAGGTCGTCGTCTTCGGTAATCAGTGCAATGTCGACCAATGGTAGTAACTTGGCGTACCAATGCTGAGCTTGTTCAGTCGTCCAAAGTTGCGGGCGATAGTTGTTATCAAAAATCAGCTTTCCGCCTTGATTTGAGAACACACCAATGGCTTTCAACAGACGTTCACGTGAGGTGTCATCTAAAATCGCGATACTGATACCGCTGATGTAAACCGCATCGACTTGTTTCTCGGTCAGGGCGATTTCAAGCTTATTCAGATCACTAGCTTGAAAGTAAGATTTGACTGCCGCGTCGTTGCGCCAGTAATGAAAGTGTCGCTCGCCTGTCTCGTCGGTTTCAACCATGTAGAGTCCAGGAAGCTTGTTCGCAATGCGTTCGACGAAATTGGTTTGAATGCCTTCTAGTTGCCAGCTATCAATCATATTTTGAGACAGCTCATCACTGCCAAGCCCTGTCGCATAGTGCACAGAGAGGTTTTGATGTTGAGTTAAGCGAGAAAGGTAAAGTGCGGTATTAAGTGTGTCACCGCCAAATTTTTTGGTTAATGGAGAGCCGCTTATTTCGACCATACATTCGCCGAAGAAAGCAATATTGAAATGAGAAGATGCAGGCATAGCCGATCCTAAAATAGAGAGATATATGTGGGAGAAGGCCCTGCCACTAAGCAGGACCTGAATTAAGCAAACCAGTTGTGGAGACTAGGTTTAGCTTGTTTGATTTGCAGGACGTTGAGGTGCCGCTTCTTCTTCAAGTACGCCAGTCTCAGACATTTCCATCTCCATCAGAGCACGCTCGTCATCAAGAATCGCTTTTGCCATTTCAGGTGTTACTTGGTTAGCCGGAGTCACTAGGCTCACAACCACACCTGCCGTTAGAGCAAACAGACATGATGGGATAACTGGGTTGCCCCAGAAGGCTGTGTAGTCAGCGTTTAACATTACTACGAATGAAGCTACAGAAGCACCCGCTAGTGTTGCAAGCGCACCTTGCCAGTTGTAGCGTTTCCAGAATTTACCCAACATACCGCACACAAACATGCCCGACATAACCGTTGAAATCATCTTAGTGATGTAGCCAATGATGTCGTTTGACGTCAGTGCGAACAGTAGTGCGAAGCCAATCACCACAACCAAAGCTAGACGAGAGTAGTTCAACATTGATTCTTTGTTTGGTACGCGGCCTGTGAACATCACGTACACGTCACGCAGTAGGATAGATACACCGGCAATCGCATCTGAGCTTGCACTCGACATGGTTGCTGATAGACCTGCGATAAGAACAATCATGCCTACGCCAACAGGTAGTACCGTCGCTGCAATGTAAGGGAACGAGAAGTTCGGGTTATCCAGCGTTGGGTCAATAGCGTGTGCCGCCATACCTATGATTGCTGGAATAATAGAGAAGAAAAGGTACAACACACCAGAAGCCACGAAAGAGCGACGGATAGTTGAAACATCTTTACCAGAGTAGATACGCTGGCGGAATGAAGGTGTTGCAAGTACGCCCACACCGATAACCACAGCCAGAGAAACAGCAGGCAGAATGCCCAGTTTATCGATTGCTAAAAAGCTTGTAGCAGCAGGGTCCATCGCAGCGTAAAGGTTGTCCATGCCACCAATGTGATCAACAGACATTACCGCCATTAGGATGAAGCCAGCAAAAAGGATGATTGCTTGAATCGTATCGGTCCATACAACTGCTGTGTAACCACCGATAACAACGTAGATAGTGAAAGCTGCAGCAATAATAATTTTCGCAAGGTTAAGGTCGATGTCTGCAATCCACGCTAGGTACATGCCGCCACCTAGAATGTGCGCACCTAACCAACCGATTGACGCGATAAAGATAAGTAGGCCAACCACGTTTTTTACGATTCGGTTAGCGCCAACGTAATAAGCCAGCTCTTCACTCATGGTCATGAAGTTCAGTTTACGAACCGGAGCAAACCAAAGTGCAAGCAATAGGATGCCCACAGCACCGCCAATTCCGTACAGAGCACCTGCCCAGCCATTTGCGTAGCCAAAGCCAACCGCGCCCATACTTGAACCCGTGCCGACCATAGTCGCAACTGTTGTACCAAGTACTAAGAATAATGGCAGGCCACGGCCACCTAATAAGAAATCTTCGCCAGATTTTTGATTACGCGAGACAAACCAGCCTAACCAAATTAAAAAACATACGTACACGCCGAAGCCTGTAAGAAAAAGTGTGCTGTTCATTTGACACCTCTCAGTGAAATATTGAGTTCATTCTTGAACTTTATTTATGATTCATTCATTTTTATATTTCATATAATTACTTTATTGATTTTATCTATTTTAATTAAAGTAATTTTTATAAATGTAGGGTGAGAGTATTAAAGGATAATAACAGGGATGACTAACCCCTAATAC
>NZ_JBFRLK010000092.1:0-18922 GCF_041469805.1 Vibrio sp. 10N.286.48.C11
GATTTAGGAAACAAAGCCTCATAGATGTCATCTTTCGATTCAGGCACCGAGTCCATTTCCATGATCTCTAGTCGGCTTCCAGTCTCAAATGAGAGGAAGTATGAAGAAAACCCTTTGGTTGGGTTGTGATATTTTGAGTTCAATGTCGCGCCGAAATAATCTTCATAAAATCGCTTCAGTACTTCGAGTTGTTTGGTCCAAATTGCGATGTGTTCAATCTTCATTTTGTTTGCCTAAGTTTGATGTCTAACGCTAGATTACTCATCAAATAAGGAACAATAAACAGAACGAAATTCATCGAAATTGTTCCTGATTAACGGGCTCGATTTTATGTCCATAACTGCACAGTATTGGCATCTATGTTTGTGTAATAGTTATCTTTCCTCCATAGTCAGGTTTTACACAATCTGAGATTCAAACTGTGAGCTTTTTAAAACTGATACTACTTGCGGCTATATGGGGAGGCTCGTTTCTTTTCATGAGAATGGCCGCCAATCCATTAGGGCCCGCAGTCTTAATTGAAGCGCGAGTTCTGTTTGCAGCACTTACTCTGCTTTTAGTTTCTTTCTATTTAAAAAAGAAGCTCTCTTTTCATGATCACGCAAAACACTTCTTCATTCTCGGCCTGTTTAACACCACACTTCCTTTTTTGCTTTTCGCTTATGCCGCGCAGACACTTAACGCCTCGACACTCGCCATCTTGAACTCTACCGCGCCAATATGGGCGGCAATCATTGGTGCAATATGGACCAAAACTACACTCGAGGCGCGTGTTCTATTAGGGCTTGGGATTGGGGTAACGGGGGTTGGCGTGTTGGTCGGTTGGGATGCGATGAACATTGGCCGTGAAGCCATACTTCCTATTTTTGCAGCAGTGATGGCGGCCTTTAGCTACGGAATAGCGTCAAACTATACCAAACAAGCACCTAAAGTTGAGGCATTCAACAATGCTCATGGCAGCATGTGGGCTGCGGTATTGCTGGTTTTGCCGTTTGTATTCTTTATTCCGATGAGAGAAACACCCGACGTTACGATCACTACATCGGTTGTCTTATTAGGCGCGGTATGTACTGGGTTAGCGTATCTACTTTACTTCAATCTCGTCTCTGAACTCGGCGCACCTTCAGCCCTGTCCGTGACCTTCATCATTCCGGTATTTGGTATTCTATGGGGTAACTTATTCTTAGATGAAGCAATTGGCATCAATACGATTGTTGGTTCAATTCTGGTTATCACCGGCACCATGTTGGTGACAGGAATGACGCCTTCTAAGATGATAGAGAGCGCCAAACAGAAACGAGCAGCAAGAGCGGCTCGTTAATCAGCCATATATTGCTGAATCTTGTTTCTCAGCCACTGATGAGCAGGGTTCAAATCGGTTCTTTTATGCCAAATCATGTATTGCTGCATCGGTAAGATTTCAAACGGCTGATCAAGGACTTGAAGCTGGAAGGATTCGGAAAATTGATTGGCAAAATCACGCGATGTACTGCCGACACAATCTGAGCCCGATACCAGCACACACATGGTCATCAGCGAGTCACACTCGGCACTCACTTTTCTCTGTTTCAGTGGCGACTTGGTAAAATAATCTGCCGTGTATAAACGGGTTCGACGCATTCTAAAAGTAACATGCTTTTCGTTGTAATATTGCTCTTGCGTCACAGAGCCATTGATTCTCGGATGCCCCTTTCGAGCTATCAGCACCAACTCATCTTCAATCATCGGCTGCTTCATGTAGCCGTTAACTTGCGGGTAATGGATATCAATCGCTAAATCAGCTTGTTGCATGCTCAAGCCTTGCAATAATTCTTCTTCGTTGTTCGGCACCATATTGAATTCAATCGAGATATTGCCCAACGTCTCATCTTGCTCGACAAGCGGCTGAAGCTTGGTTAAACCTATCTCATTAACCAGAAGTCGGAATACATGATGCTGCTGATTATCGAATTGCTTCAAGGTACTAACAGCGCTGGTGATTCCCTCGAGTGCAGGTTCCACTCGGCTTGCTAGTTGCACCGCAGCATTGGTTGGAATGATCCCTCGCCCTTCACGAATAAACAGGTCAGTATCAAGCTGAGATTGGAGTCTCTTCAAGGCTCCACTCACCCCGGGCTGAGTCATACCAAGCGATTCTGATGCAAGCGTGATCGACTTTAATCGATACACTTCTAAGAACACGCTCAATAGATTTAAATCCAACTTTTCCACGTCGCTCACCATTACTCTCCCTGTCAATGTGGTCTTAATCAATCATAGGTCAGGATTCGTCTTCGCTCCCCAACCATTGCATGACTCAATACATAGCCAATCGTGATGTATTAAATAAAGCTTACTTTATTTTTTGCTATATGTCTTATTCCTATAATCGCCTCAACGAAACAAAATTCTGAAATGAAGAGGATCTTATGAAAACTTCTCGCACGTTCAAAAATGCATCACTGTTCCTAGCTATCTCGCTGGCATTCCCGGCGATTGCAGCTAACCATGATCACGCACACTTCAGCGAAATTGGCGATCAAGGTGGCAAAAGCGCAACCGAGATGACCACTAAAGCAAACCAAGAGTTCGCAAAAACACTGAACTTTGCCGACACTCGCGCTTTCGACAATAACAATAAAGGTCTTGTTGCTAGCTTTGATCAAGAAACGGGCGACATCATTCGCAATAGCTTTAACTTCATCGACCCAAGTGTGACGAATGCAGACCAAGCACCAGATTCAGTAAACCCTTCACTGTGGCGCCAAGCGGTATTGAACCAAGCGGCGGAAGGTTTATATGAAGTTGTTCCGGGTAAAGTTTACCAAGTTCGAGGTGCGGATTTAGCGTCTATCTCTTTCATTCGTAGTGACAACGGTTGGATCGCCTACGACGTTCTTCTTACCAAAGAATCAGCCGCCAAATCACTCGAATTCTTCAAGAACAATGTGCCTGACGGCGGTGAACTGCCAGTCGTTGCAATGATTTACTCTCACTCGCACGCTGATCACTTTGGTGGCGCAAGAGCAATCAAAGACGCGTATCCAGATGTAAAAGTGTACGGTTCGAAAAACATCACTAAAGAAATCGTCGACGAAAACGTACTGGCGGGTAACGCAATGTCTCGTCGTACCGCATATCAATATGGCGCAACCCTGAACCGACACGAACACGGTATTGTGGATGCGGCACTGTCGAAAGGTCTATCAACCGGTAGCATTACTTACGTATTGCCAAACTACGAACTGAACCATAACGAAGAGATTGAAACTCTGGTTATCGACGGCCTAGAAATGCAATTCATGGATGCTTCAGGTACCGAAGCGGCATCTGAAATGGTGACGTACATTCCGAGCATGAAAGCACTTTGGACTGGCGAACTGACCTACCAAGGCATGCACAACCTGTACACGCTGCGTGGCGCTAAAGTACGTGACGGCTTGAAATGGTCTAAGAAGATCAACGAAATGTTAGTCACTTGGGGCGAAGAAACAGAAGTACTGTTTGCGTCTCACTCAGCCCCAATCTGGGGTGAACAAGAGATTTCTGATTACCTAAAAATGCAGCGTGATGCTTACGGTTTTACTCATAACCAAACGCTTCGTTTAGCCAATAACGGTGTGGTTCTACAAGACATCGGTGACGAGATTTACAAGGTAATGCCAGACAGCATTCAACAGTCTTGGCACACCAATGGTTACCACGGTACTTACTCTCACAACGCTCGTGCTGTGTACAACATGTATCTTGGTTACTTCGACATGAACCCAGCTAACCTTAATCCATTACCAATCGAGCCAGAATCGGTGAAGTTTGTTGAGTACATGGGCGGCAGCGACGCTGTGATTGAAAAAGCGCAGCAAGATTTCCAAGAAGGTGAATACCGCTTCGTTGCAACAGCACTGAATAAGGTGATTCAAGCTGAGCCAGAGAACAAAGTTGCACGTGGCTTATTGGCAGATACTTACGAGCAATTGGGTTATCAATCAGAAGGTGCAGGTTGGAGAAACATCTATCTAACCGGCGCTCAAGAGCTTCGTATTGGCACACAACCGGGCGCACCGAAAACAGCATCTCCGGATGTATTGGCTAACATGACCATTGAGAACTTGTTGGATTACTTGGCAGTTAAAGTGGATTCGCTAAAGGCACAAGAAACACCATTTACATTGAATATTCAGTTGCCTGATGTAAAAGAGTTCTACTACGTTGAGATGTCTAACGGCAACCTGAACAACATCCAAGTATCAGAGCTGCAAGATGCGGATACAACACTGATCATCAATAAGTCAGACGTGTCTGATATCGTACTTAAGAAAACAAGCCTAGGAAAACTGTTAGAAGACGGACAAGCAGGAGTGAAAGGTGACAAAACATCGCTTAACAAACTGCTGTCTTCACTGACAGAAGCTGACACCTCTTTTGAGATTGTTCCTCGTCCAAACAAAGGCGAAGAAGTTGATGCCGAGCTATACCAAGATTCAGCGGTACACGCGCATTAAACGTCCGAAACGCTAAATAGATAAAACAACAGCAGTAAGCTAGAAAAAACGTTCTATAAAGAACATAAAACAAGCCCCTACCTTTTGGTCGGGGCTTTCTTATTTGTTCTCAATAAGTGCTTCTGGAACGCTACTGCGTTTTCTCTCTAACTGAGGCTGAGAGCTTAATGAAACTGATAATTTGTTGAAACTGATCACTTACTGAGTTTGACCGTTTACTTCGCAATCCCAATAAGAAGGTGAACCATAATATTGAACAAAATAATCGATAAATACGCGAACCTTAGGCGCAAGTAACTGAGCACTTGGGTATACCGCCCAGATAGCCGCCTCATCTTTTAAAGGGTAATCCTGCAACACCTCAACCAGCGAACCTTCCGCGAGCTGCTTGTATGCTATCCAAGTCGCACACATGGCAATGCCCAGCCCATCGACACACACATCCCTTACCGCTTCACCGTGATCGACGCGGATCGCACCTTTTTTCTTGATGGTGACATCGCCTTCTGGCGTATCGAACGTCCACCCTTCTAAGCCGGTTTGATTGATACATTGATGTTGCTTGAGGTCTTCTGGTGTTTTCGGATGACCATGAGCAGCCAGATATTCTGGCGATGCACACAAAATACGTTTATCCGTAGAGAGCTTACGAGCGATCAGGCTTGAGTTTTGTAGCTCCGCGTTACGAATCGCCACATCAAAACCACCATCGACCAGATCGACGATTGAGTCACTGAGTGAAATGTCCACCGACAGATCTGGATACTTAGCCAAAAAGCCTTTTAGCGCTGGCATAACATGCATGCGACCAAACGATGAAGGCGCAGATATTCGCAACACCCCTTTTGGTAATTCATTACCGGTTCCGACAGAGGCAACGCCCGCTTCGACACTCAAAAGGATTTGCTTGGCGTGAGGAAGAAATGCCATACCTTCTTCGGTCAGGGAAACCTTTCTCGTTGTACGATGCACAAGACGAGCGCCTAGGCTCTCTTCGAGCTTTCCGATATGAATGCTGGCTACCGGAGGTGACAACCCAAGCTCTTGTCCTGCTTGACTGATATTGTGCGTAGACGCGAGTCGCACAAACAATTTTAGATGTTCAATATTCATCAATAATGGCTAGCCTGCGCTGAGTACACGCTGCTTATTGGCCGCAGCGGCACGAGGGATAATGTGAGTTTTAATATAGGCATTAAGCTTAAACCATGCAAAAGCGCCCGCTAAAACATTGGCGACGGTCGCAGCAATAACCGCATTGATCATGTCTCCAGTTATCGAGCCGAGCCATAAAGCGGGAATGTAGAAAACAAACAAACGTAAGAAAGAGACATTCAAAGCTTTACGAGGCACACCCAAAGCATTAAACACCGAAGCAACCAACATGCACAGCCCAAGCGGCCCATAGCTGAACGGTATAAATAACAAGGTCACTTCAAACCAGCTGCGTATGCTTTGTTCTTCCGAGATAACAGGAATAATCCAGCCACTAAACAGCGCCAACAATGCGGCCATCACGGTGTGGAAAACCAATAAGAACTTCGCTGTTGTATTCAATAGCTCAGGGATTTTGCATCGCTGCTGCGCCCCGAGGTAACGACCAATCATAGGTGGTATGGACATGGTCAGAGCAAGAGAAAACACCAACATAAAACTTTCAACACGGGCGAGTAAGCTCCAAAAAGCCATCTCATCGGTTCCGATTCTCGCAATCAAAAGCATTGAGAAGAACGCGCTGACCGCAGGTAATATCTGATTCGCAGTGGTTGGCATTACCGTCTTGAATAACTCAAAACTGTAGCCTTTGATTTGGTTGCTGCACGCGCTATTGAAGCCAAACCAACCTTTACCGCGAGACTTGATTAGCATGTAGATTGCGCCGAATGCGTAGCCAATGCTCGATGCGATCGCCGCCCCTGCAATGCCCATATCCAATCCAAAGATCAGAATAGGGTCGAGAATTAGGTTAATCACACTGGCAGCCAAGAACATGCTGCCGGTTGTTTTAGTATCGCCATTGGCACGATAAACGCAGGTGGCCAGATAAAGCACCGCCACCATCAATGCACTGAACAGCCACAACGGCCAGTACACATTAAAAATCGACAGCATGGATTGATATTGAGCGTCAGAGACATCATTCACAAACGACGCAAAAACAGAATCGCTAAAAACAATCAGCCCTATGCAGATCAAAGCAATCACCAAGACACCAAACCCGACCGACAATGTGGCAATTGAGGTGGATTTACGTTGCTCTTTTGCCCCTACCGCTTGAGAAATAATGGACGTTGCCGCCACACCGATGCCAACTTGAACCCCGGTAAACGCTGCTTGAAATGGCAAGGTGATACCGTGAACCGCCAATTCATTCACCCCTAGCTGACCAATAAAGATCGAATCGACCAATTGAACCATCATGATCGCAAACACACCCAGCGTCAGTGGCAGCGTTTTCTCAATAATGGTTTTCAAAGTCGCGGATCTCATCTGCATAAGTCGGTTCACTCTTGTCTGTGCCTTGGGGCTAATTACCTAGTTGAGCAGTATACGAAGCTAAATGAAAAGGATAAGAGCGCCAGACAAGGAATGAGTTTTTAGATTTCGTTGACAATCGAATTAGCAAGACACCTTCAACGTTAAAATATCCATATAAGACACTGAATAGATTGAAATTATAAAACCCGCCAACACTCTTAATAATTCGTTAATAGTGTTTCGTTTAATGGTTAATTGTTGGTTCGAACATTCCTCGCTAGCCTGAATTTAGGTCGCATTCACACTGAATAGGCTGAAATGAAATCTCTCAGAAGGAATATGGAAATGGCATATCAAGGTTATACAACGTTTAAAGCTCAAGCCGAGGATGGGATTCTTACCGTCACTTTTGACTTCGGTACTGTGAATGTTCAAGGGCAAGAGATGCTTGCCGACCTCAATGGTTTAGCAATGAGACTAGAGCGCGATCGTGACATCAAAGTCGTGGTATTTCAGTCAGCAAACCCTGAAGTTTGGGTCTGTCACTACGACACCAATCTATTAAAAGACATGTCGACAGAAGCCGTTTCTCGTGAAGAAGCGAAGTTGCTCGACCTACAAGTGGTGCTCGAAAGAATCAGCAAACTGCCACAGGCCACCATTGCCAAGCTTGAAGGCTTCGCTAGAGGTGGAGGCCACGAATTTGCACTGGCGTGTGACATGCGATTCGCGGCTCGTGGTAAATACAAATTCATGCAAATGGAAGTGGGTATGGGCATCCTTCCTTGCGGTGGCGGCGCATCACGCATGGCACGCCAAGTCGGCTTAGGTCGCGCACTCGAAATCGTCCTAAGTGCACGAGACTTTGATGCTGACGAAGCCGAAGCATACGGCACCATCAACAAGGCACTAGAGCCGGATGAAATTGGTGAATATGTTGATACTCTTGCCAAACGAATCGCTCAATTCCCTGCCGAATCGATCAACGCATGTAAGCAAGCGGTGTATGAGTCTATCGATAAACCGATCGACGAAGCACTCAAAGCGGAGGCCTACTGGTTGTATCAAGCCACCAGCAAAACACCTGCGGTTAAGCGCTTCCAAATTGCCGATGAACAAGGCCTAGAGCACGATATGGAAAACCAACGTAACTGGGAAACTCTGGTTATGAACGTTCAAGACATCAAATAGTTCGTTCACTTCTCTTAATTTGGGTCAGCCACAAACTGACCCATAGTCTTACTTAATGCTTAAACGCCAGCTGTTAACCACCAAGTGTTAAAATGGTCATTATTTGTCCCATAGACTCACATTTGAGTCTTCAGCTTGTGAGCCAAATGCAACTATGCGTCATTAATCTTTGTTATAAAGTTGTTCAAACTATTTTTTGAAGGACGGAACATGCAAAAAATAATTCTGATCACAGGGGCCACGGATGGCATTGGTTTAGAGACCGCAAAAGCACTGACGCAACAAGGGCACCATGTTCTGATTCATGGCCGCAACCCAGCTAAGGTCAATAAAGTCGTGACTGCTCTGTCTCGCCTGTCTAAGAATGCAATCATCGAAAGCTACATCGCAGACCTATCGACGCTCTCCGAAGTTGAGGCGCTCGCAACCCAAATCAAAAGCGATCACAAACGACTCGATATACTCATTAACAACGCAGGTGTGTATAAGGTGTCGGACATCACCACTCCAGACAATCTTGATGTGCGTTTTGTCGTAAACACCATTGCGCCGTATCTCCTGACACAAAAGCTGCTTCCTCTTTTTGATGCGACAGGTCGTATCGTGAACCTATCTTCAGCAGCCCAAGCATCCGTCGATTTAGAGGCATTAATCAGCCCGAATGCGGGGGAACTGGATGGTCCGGTTTACGCGCAAAGTAAGCTCGCACTAACGATGTGGTCCATCGAATTAGCCAATACTCTTTTAGACAAAGGCACCGCAATTATCCCTGTAAACCCAGCCTCTTTCCTTGGTAGTAAATTGGTGAAAGATGCTTATGGTGTTGATGGTAACGACCTTGCTATCGGGGCCGATATTCTTTGTCGTGCTGCGCTCAGTGATGAGTTTGCCAACGCTTCCGGTCGATATTTTGATAATGATTCTGGGTTGTTCAAAGACCCGCACGCCGACGCATTAGACAACACTAAGAACCACAAGCTGGTGACAGTGCTTGATCAATTACTCGAAGAAAAGCTGTGCGTTGCGCACTGATCATTCATTAGTAAAAAACGACCACTAACACTCCCCCCCACCACCACCACACACACAATCCAAGCCGCAGTTCTATCCATACAGACAAAGAACTGCGCGCTCTTTCGATTATTAAAATTTCTTTAATACTGATTCCCCGCTTTGCCCAATTATCACCCAAGAAGCAGATTGCTAAACTTGCCCTCGTCGAAACAACACAGGCTACGGCCGAGGAGCATTTATGCGTTTTGAAGGTAAAGTTTATCGTCCTTGGATGGAAGCAGAGAGCGTACTCATCCAGACAACATTGGGGTGCAGTAACAACCAATGTACCTTCTGCACGATGTTTGATGATAAGCGTTTCAAAGTAAGAGACATCAAAGATATCTTTGAAGATATTGATGCAGCGAGAAAAATCTACCCGCATGTTGAATCTATCTTTTTGGTCGATGGTAACGTGATGGCGATTAGAACCGAGATGCTGATTTCGATTCTGGATTACATCAAGATCACCTTCCCAGAGATCAAGAACATTTCTCTGTATTCAGGGTTCAATGACTTCCGTCGTAAGAGCTTGTCTGAATTAAAAGAGATTAAGTCGGCAGGTTTAAGCATGGCCTATTCAGGCTTGGAGTCAGGTGACCCAATTGTGCTTGAACGCATTCAAAAGCGCATGACGCGTGAGCATGCGATTGAAGGCATGAACCTAGCCCGTGAAGCAGACATCAAGGTACTGGCTTCTTTCATCTTTGGCCTTGGCGGCAAAGAGCGTTCTATAGAGCATGCGATTAATACCACCAGCTTGCTGAACATCATGCAGCCGGATGCGATTGCACCAATGGCTTTAGCCGTTCAACCGGGATCGGTGTTGGAAAAAGAAGTAAACCGTGGCGAGTTTGTTTTACCAACGCCATTGCAGATTCTGGAAGAAGAAAAATACTTACTCGAAAACCTAGAAGATTTCGATTGCTACTACTGGGGCGACCACGGCAATAACATCTCACCAATGCGTGGCATGTTGCCTCAAGCTCGCAAGCCGTTTCTTGATAAGATCAATCAAGACATCGCGCATAACCCGATCACCAAGCAAAATGTTATTAAGACCTTTGCTTGGTAAGCACTCGATTTAGCTCGTAACCAGTAAACGTAAACAGACCAAACGACAGGCGTTGCAGCTCCCTATTATGGAATAATCAAAGTCCAGCAGCGCCTAACGTATGTTTTATTTTTTCAGGTTTACAGCCCTACCTAAGCCAAAGCCGCTAACAACAAGTCAGTACTCGCTTCCACGTGAGCAACAATCTCTTGTTCTGTGGGTGCAGGCATTCCCATCAACACACCCTCTCTGACACTCATCACCATACCAAGCCAAAGCTTAATTTTGGTTTGTGGTTCTTCAATATCGAATCGTTCATTGAAAAACTGAGCAAGCACGCAATCGGTATCATCTGGGCCAACGTCCATAAAACGGCTGACCAATTCTGGAGACTTGCTGCCTTCTGCTATCAACAGCTTAAAGGTCGCAATATGTTCGCTCGAAAGGTGAAACAAAACGAAGTCTTTTGCGAAGCCCAATAGTGCTTGCCGAGTATCCGCGTGTTGCAAATGCACCACCAACTTATCGTCTGTCTGGCTACCCATTTGTCTTAACGTCGCTTCAAACAACACATCTTTAGAAGAGAAGTAACGATAAAGCGTTTGCTTCGTCATTTTCGCTTCACTAGCGACTCGGTCCATGCTGGTTTGCACATAGCCTTCCGCGAGGAATATCTCCTTCGCCGCTTTTAAAATCGCGAGTCGTTTCTTCTCTTTGTTCTGCTCAATCTTGCTCATTACTTCATCCACCCCAAAACAGAGATCATACTTTAAAGTATGATTTGTGTTGACTCAACCAATTTTTAAAATCATACTCACTAGTATGATTTATTGATGGTAGATAATTGGATAGAGAAATGACGACAATGAACCTCCCTAAAACTGAAGCAAGAAACACACGAACCCTCGGCTTTACCCTCGCGATCGCAGGTGCCGTATTAATGAGTATTGATCCAATCTTCATTCGTTATGCCGGTGTCAGCGGATTCGATACGGCCTTCTTGTTCGGCTTATTCAGCGCAATTTCGATGCCGATTTTGCTTAAATTCAACGACAAACGTGGAATACGAAAGGCAGTAGCACAAAGCGGTTGGCCATTGTTGGCAGCGGGTATTCTTATGCTCGGCAGCGCATCGGGTTTGGTGTTCAGCATTAAGATGACCTCGATTGCCAATACCTTTGTGATCCTCAGTGCAGCCCCTGCTGTGGCCGCTATTTTCAGCTGGTTGATCCTAAAAGAAGCCACTAGCCGATCGACCTTAATTGCGATTGTGGCAGTGATGATTGGTATTACGATTGTCGTTTCAGGTTCGTTTTCTTCAGGGAACTGGATGGGTGATGCTTTAGCGGTATTCGCAGTGATCTGTTTATCTATGATGTTTACCTTGCTGCGTAAATATCAAGACGTCAGCCGATTGGCGAGTGTGGGCCTAGGTGGTTTGTTGCTAGCGGTTGTGATGTTTTTCTTTGCAACACCATCAAGCTACAGCGTTGAAACGTGGTTAATCATGGGCATGATGGGCTTGTTTACGGCACCTGTTGGCAGAGTGTTATCTATGGTCGCAACACGCCACATTACCGCGCCAGAGGTATCAATGACTCTGATGTTGGAAACTGTGTTAGCACCAGTTTGGGCGTTTATCTTCTTCACCGAGATCCCGCCAACAACCAGTATTATCGGTGGTGTGGTGATCTTGATTACGATCTTCATCTACACCTTAGTGACCATGAAAAACGATGACAAATAAAGAGATTAATAAAGAGACTAATAGGAGCTAAATATGTCTGCTGAACTGAAATTTATTGGCCGAATTGCCACGCCTTATAACTTGGTTTCAGAGTGCCCGAATAATATCCAACCGGGCAACGGTCCGATCTGTGAAATCATCTTAGATGACGTTTACCAACAAGGTTTGCTAGGCCTAAACAGTGGCGAGCACATCTTGATCTTGTATTGGTTAGAAGGCGCAAAACGAGACGAACTGATACAAAGCTGGGATGAAGAGACGCCGACCAAAGGCACCTTCGCACTGCGTTCACCACACAGACCAAACCCAATCGGTACAGCCGTGTTACCGATTGAAAAAATCGAGAATGGCACCGTAACCGTGAGAGGCTTAGATTGCTTAAACAACACACCACTGTTGGATATCAAGCCGGCGATCTATAGAGAGAAAGGATAAGCGAGAAATTGGTCTTCCTAAACCAAGATCGAGCTGTGCGTTAGCGAAAGGAAGACATTACGCATACTTGATGAAAGCTTGGCTTAACCTCTGAAAGAGTGAATCTACGTTGGGAAGGCTCGTCAAATGCGCGGACAAGGGAGTATGAACCTGCGCATCCACTACGGTTGGATTCCCGCAAACTTGATTATAAAAATTCACTGGCGCAACGATGTTCTCTAAGTCGGCATCTAACAAGATACAAGCTTGCGAAAGTACAATTTGGCCGCCCCCCTGTTTAAGCAATACACGTTGCGCAGTACCCACTATTTTTTGTTTATTGATATTGAGGTTGTAGTCACCATCACAATAAGAGCCGGGGGTGGCGTGTACATCCACATCGATGCCCAATTCTTTAAAAAACAGGGTTAAGACGTCGCATAAATGTCGATACGCTTTTTGGATATTGTAGGCTTCATCGCGAGGCCAATGGTAAATGTGCGATAGGTTAATGATCCCCGACAGTTGGGGAACGGGAGCGCCACCTGTTTTACGTGAGGTAAGTTGCCAGCCTTGTGCCGCGAGTTGTTTTCTAGACTCGACCGTCACTGGCCACTTTTTACCTGCGGGCAAAACAAGTGTCGGCGCTTTTGCTTGCCACAACATTAAGGCTTGCCCAATCTCACCCGCCTGAATTTGCTGCAATAATTCAGCTTCTTTTTCAAACGCACGATTAACATCAATGTGCGGGTAACGTACGAGTTTATTCGTTAACTTCAATGCACTTTCCTCTACAGATAGTGGTGACCTACCATTTAACGTTCTGCAATGGTTGATGAGATATGGGACTATGTGCGATGAAACATAGCACCAAAAGTTAGTTATTGGCGCCATAGTAGCTTGTCAGTTGCCCATCTCAAAGGTGAGTGCTAACATTTGTACACACACCAATAAAGGAATATATCATGGACACTAGAATTCAATTTCGTGTTGATGAAGAAACAAAACGCCTAGCTCAACAGATGGCTGAGAGCCAAGGTCGCACACTGAGTGGTGCTTGCCGTGAGCTTACTGAGCAACTCGCTGAGCAACAAAGACAGACATTATCTCACGATGCATGGCTAACTGAACAAGTAAACCTAGCATTTGAGAAGTTTGACTCAGGAGAATCCGTTTTCGTTGAACACCAAACTGCTAAATCTCGAATGGAAGAACGCAAAGCCAGAATACGTAATCGAGGTAAGCAATGATTTTATGGGAAGAAGAATCACTCAATGATCGTGAAAGGATCTTTGAGTTTATCTATGACTTCAACCCTGATGCGGCAGAAAACGCTGACAACCTCATTGAAACAAAAGTAGAAAACTTGCTTGAGCAGCCTCTAATGGGTGTACAGAGAGACGGCATTCGTGGGCGATTACTTATAATTCCTGAGATTTCAATGCTCGTCTCCTATTGGATCGAAGGCGACATTATCCGAATTATGCGCGTACTCCACCAGAAACAAAAGTTCCCAATGGATTGATTACTTCCTCTGGGCAACTAGCCCAATTAAGGGGTGAACAACGCCTCCACCCAACCTAAAGCATTGTGCCGTAAACACTTAACTTGAAGTAGGAGCAAAAGTGCCAAGCGTTGTGAATCCCTCTTAAATTGCTTGTTATAACACAATTGCTACACATCACTTTCCGTTAGTATCTGACGACAATTTCGTACTGTAAGGACGCGAATTTCATGGCTGAGGCTATATATGATTCGATAGTGACCAAACAAAATTTCACGGTAATTGGTATGAGGCAGCTCAGGAACCATTCGCCCCATGTCAGGCATACTTGAGAGTAAATCAGTTTTATCAAAAACCTCATTAACCCAGTTTTCTGCCGCCACTGGATTATCCAGTGAAATAAACTCGGCTGCATCACCTAACTTTTGTAATGCTAGTGGTGACCAGACTACTTTCATTTCTTAATGCGCCCCAATACTTGAGCACGAGCGTCTTCATTGGAAACACCTAAACCTGAAGCTAATTGTGCTTCAGCAGTACGCATTTCTTCCAGTAACTCGATCTTCTCTTGCATTGCTTCATATTCTGCAACATCAAGGACAACCGCAACACCCTTACCACGTTGTGTGATAACTAGTGGTCTGCGAGTTTCGTTAATCTGTTTAATAAATGACGTCACGCCAGCACGAAATTCAGACAAAGGCTGAATATCTTGATCAAAATGGATGCGGCTCATGTTGAACTCCCTATGGTACAATTTAATGTACAAACAATAGTTCAAATAGCAATTTTGAGCAATAGCCTGATTTTGTGTTATAGCCCTGTTAAGGTGTGAGCAACGCAATACCGATGCTACCGTATACCGCCTTAAACACTGAACGCAACGCATAATAAAAATGCCACGCGTTGCGAATCACTCTTAAATGCTTTGTTAGCTTTGTACTCCCAACTCATGCATTAGTTTCTTTCTGCACTTTTCGACAGACTCAATGGCTGACGAATAACCTGGGACTGCTGATTTTAAAATTTCTTCGTCAGGATCATTGCTGAGAGCAAGTTCCATACTAGATAGCATACCTATAGATTGAGATAAGTCTGACAAGGCTTGCTTTGCTGCTGAAGTAAGGTAAAGACCGTGAACCATTTTAACTTTATCTATGGCTACACGATAATAATGAAAATGTCGATTGTCGGCTAAAGTGTCTACGTTACTCCAAACGTAATGTTCATTTGGTGATCGTTCTGCGAGTTGTTTCCAGCTGTATAGATGAATTTCTACGAGTAACTCATCAATTGCAGTCAGCGCGTCCAAACTCTTAGATTGAAATGACTGACGAAGAGCCCCTTTCACATCTAGTTCTGTTTTGACTTTTTCGAGTTCAACAGCATGCTGACGTTTGATGGATTCTACTTGGTCTGTAATCTGCCCAATATCTTCTTTTGTCGCTAAGTTTTTGGCTTTTTCAGATAGATACTTGGGAAAGTAGTTTCTAACAAGAAAGCCGCCGATGGATATGGATACCACCACAGCAATGTTTAAGATTAATACCAAATCTTCCAATTGACCTCCAAAGAAGCTAACGCCCAATTAAGGGGTGAACAACGCCACCACCCAACCTAACGCATTGTACCGTAAACACTAAATTTGAAGTAGAAGCAAAAGTGCCAAGCGTTGTGAATCCCTCTTAAATTGCTTGTGTACGCCCAGCATGGGCATGAACTAATGAGGTGAAAGTCCTCTGTAGGAAGATCACCGTTACTCTTTCTAAAAGAGAATAACATACTGTTATTAAACGTTAACTACTAGCGAATGGCAAGGGCTTATCCGCGAGGATTGGTCTGAAGGAAGCCGCTAGCAAATTTGCGAGCTGATGAACAAGAACATCATATGAGGCGTAGGCTAGAGATGAGTTGGCACAAGACGACGAAATCACGTGATCTAATGGCCACCGTAAATGATGCAGCAGTGCAAAGAAAGTTCATGCTCTTATCTGGGGAGATCTGCTTAACTCGCGATCGGTCACTAACCAGTAAGGCTCTGGTTTATAAGTGCCTTGGCTTTTCAGCGTCATCGACTGAAAAGAGCGAATCAGATGGAAACCGATAGCGCATGACGGGGCAACTCGGCATGTGATTATGCAGAAGTCAGCAGACGGCATAGTAGCCCAACGCCCATCGTAATGGTTGGGATATGGTGAAGGCCTGAACATTTAGAAGAAGGAGGAGTCTTGTCAAACTTGTCGATACCCACTACGTCGCCAGACGATTACTATCAGCAGCGTATTGATCTGCAACCCGCCTTCAACAGCGATTTATTCCAGCAACTACTCGAACCTGAAAATCTACACCGAGCGTGGCGTCAAGTTAAAGCCAATAAAGGCGCACCAGGCATCGATGGCATGACCATCGAAGCTTTCCCGCTTTGGATGCAACAAGGCGGCTGGCAACAGTGTAAATCTCAATTAGAGCGAGGTGAGTATAAGCCCTCAGCAGTAAGGCGTGTTGAGATCGACAAACCCGATGGCGGTATACGCAAATTGGGGATCCCTAACGTCAATGACCGTGTGATACAGCAAGCGATAGCTCAAATACTCACGCCACTGTTTGACCCGTTCTTCTCGACTAACAGCTTTGGTTTTAGGCCGAATAGAAATGCCAAACAAGCGGTACTGCAAGTAAGGGATATCATCAAACAGAAACGCAAATTTGCCGTCGATGTTGATCTGTCTAAGTTCTTTGACCGAGTTAATCATGATCTCTTGATGACTCAACTTAGAAGTAAGGTACAGGATAAGCGTCTGTTGGCGCTTATTGGTAAGTACCTACGAGCAGGTGTGATGGTCAATGGCCAATTTGAAGCAAGCTTTGAAGGTGTGCCTCAAGGTGGTCCACTCTCGCCATTACTCTCTAACATTATGTTGGATAGTCTGGATAAAGAGCTGGAAAGCCGAGGGCATAAATTCGCCCGCTACGCGGACGACTTTATCATTTTGGTAAAGTCTATTCGAGCGGGAGAACGAGTACTCAAGAGCATCACTCAATACCTTGCCACTAAGCTAAAACTGGTTGTTAATGAACAGAAAAGCCAAGTGGTTAAGGTAAGTCAAAGCAAGTTCCTAGGCTTCACATTTAATCGCGGGAAAATCCAGTGGCATGCTAAAACATTGCACATTTTCAAACAAAAGATGAGACGACTAACGAACCGAAATTGGGGCGTTAGTATGGAATATCAGCTGTTTAAAGTGCGTCAATACATGCAAGGCTGGATCAATTACTTTGGCATAGCTAACGCTTATCAAGGGTGTGTCGATTTAGACCACTGGATCCGACGTCGTGTACGTATGTGCTACTGGCGTCAGTGGCGAAAACCACGGACTAAGGTACAGAATTTACTTAAACGTGGCGTCAGGATCCAAGCCGCAGTTGCTTGTGGTATCACAAGTAAAGGCCCTTGGCGTAGCTCTAAAACGCCAGGGATACAGCAAGCTCTGAGTAATGAGTATCTGAAGAAAGCAGGATTATATTCACTAAGAGATGGATGGATCGCAGTTCATTATCCTAACTAGAAAGTCAGTTAGGTGTTCTAAATGAACCGCCCTGTGCGGAGCCGCATGCAGGGTGGTGTGGGGGCTGGAGGCTAGATACCTCCGGCTACCCGATTAGTAGCGTTCTAAAGATCTGACTGGATGCTTTCTAACGAGACAACACGCGACATTAGGACTTTAAGATCAGCGGCCTGATATTGATCAAGTTCATTTTGAATGAAGTTAATTATATCTGGAATATCCGCATCATTTTTGACGAAGATATATTTCACATCTCTTGGAGTAAAAGACAGCGAGCCATGCTCTTTTGTCTTTTCATTCTCCAAAGTTAACCTTTCTTCATCATCAAACTCAGATTTTTTGAGATGGCTGACAATCTGCGAATGTTTAGGAACATACCTCCATTCAGACTCTTGGTAAAATTCCTTTTCAACGAGCTGATTGTTCATAAGCATAGTTCCATCTGCTGGCTTAACATGCATATAGATATGTCTCATTGTACATTTAGCTGATTCAACCTTGCTAGCATCACCAAGCCCATTGGCATGATCATTTAATGCTCTAAACTCAGCCATAAGGTTATTTTCCGACGCTAGATATAAGATAGGATTCAATCCATTTGCATTAGCCCACTCTTTTGTCATGCCCAGACCATAGTTACCATAGAATGAAACGTGCTCGGATATTCGACTTAGCGGAATATCACAGAAACAAACCATTGGAAAAGCCATGTAAGGTGCATTCTCTTGATTTACCCAACGAATATCTTCAAGACAGTATCGAGGCCAATAACCGTGATTAAAAATTAACTTTAGTGTTTCTTTGTTATTCGTAAAATGGAATAACGTGTGAGATTTTGGAGCCATTTTGACCTCTAAATTTAAAACTAGCCTGAGCTACTAACATTTTAATATTGTGCAAGCACGAATCCATCCGCTTAACATATCAAAAAGGTCACTCATAACCAACTGAATGCTATGCATTTAATATAAAAGTGGGTCTAAACAATAAGCGTGAAAACGTGCAAGCACATATTGCCGACTATGTAACGCTCGGCCTCATTCTTAACCACCCATAAATCTGCAGTATAATCAATAATTTAAAATAAGCCTCTCGTTAAATTCGTGCTCAATCAGAGTTAAAAACCACTCTTTTTTAAGTCATTAATTATTCAACAAGCAATAAACTGTCTGTATGTACAGATTTTGTGAGGGGAATATATGGCGAGTCAATTCATGCAGGTAATTTGCGAACATATGACGATGCGAGGCTATAGTCGCAAGACAATCAAAGCCTACTGTTACTGGATAAAATACTTTGCATATTTCGGAGCATTCCGATCAGTCATTTCGGGATTATCCGATCACCCATTTCGGTTTAAACCGATCACTGATTCCGCGATTATCCGATCACTTTTAGCCTAACTCCGAAATCGGTGATCGGAATAGCGAAAAC